>CAMOHY010000022.1 GCA_946615495.1 uncultured Clostridia bacterium | reverse complement strand
AAATCGATCCCGTGCGCTATATTTCCAACCGCTCCAGCGGCAAAATGGGCTATGCCATCGCGGAAGCCGCGCAAAGGCGGGGAGCGCGGGTGACGCTGATTTCCGGCCCCACCAGCCTGGTTTCTCCGCAGGGCGTGGAAAAGGTATCCATCCTTTCTACGCAGGATTTGTATGAAGCCATGCTTGAGCGCTGCCCCTCTGCCGATATCATCATTCAGGCGGCGGCCCCGGCGGACTTTACGCCCGCTTTGGCGGCGGACCAGAAGATCAAAAAGCAGGGCGACGGCGGCTTGACCCTGACGCTGCGGCAAACGCCGGACGTGGCCGCCCAGGTGGGCCGCATGAAAAAGCCGGGGCAAACCCTGGTGGGCTTTGCGGCGGAAACCAACGACGTGCTTTCAAACGCTCAGGGGAAATTGGAAAAAAAGAACCTGGATATGATCGTGGCCAACGACGTGACCGCCCCCGGCGCGGGCTTTGACGTGGATACCAACATCGTCACCTTCGTAACCCGCTCTGGGCTGGAAACCTTGCCCTGCCTGCCCAAGCGCCAGGTGGCCGATGAATTGCTGGACCGGGCCATGAAGCTTCGGAAGGGCATAAGCTGAATCACATGGGGAGGGAACGATAGGGTGTACGCGGAAATCATTGTGGATATTGCCTCCGAGCAGGTGGACCGCGTATTCACCTATCGGGTGCCGGAGGGGATGCGCGTTGCGCCCGGCATGCGGGTCAGCGTGCCCTTCGGTCCCAGAAAAAAAGAGGGGTTCGTGATTCGCCTGAAGGACCAGGCGGATTACGACGAAAGCAAAATCAAGCCCATTCTTTCCACCCTGGAGGATTACCCCGCCCTGCTGCCGGAGCTGATGGATTTGGCCTGGGAAATCCGGGAAAAGTCCCATTGCCCGCTGTGCGAAGCCCTGCGGCTGATGATTCCCGCGGAAATGCGCCAGGGACGGGTGAAGGTAAAGCTGGAGGAATACGCTCAATTGCTCATTCCCCCGGAGCGGGTGGATGAAGCCATTCGCTCCCAGCAGCGCGCGCCCAAGCGGAAGCTGCTGCTCACCATCCTCTCCGACGGCCAGCCCCATGCGCTGGAGGAATTGCGCGCCCTGATGAACGATGTGCGCACGCCTTTAAACGCGCTGGCGGAAAAGGAAATGGTGGGCATTTTCGAGAAGGAGGTGCTTCGCGCCCCCTACATGGGCAGGCTGGACGCCGCGCCGGACCCGGAATTAACGGCCGAGCAGCGGGAAGCCCTCTCTGAGCTCATTCCCGCGCTGCATAAGCCCCAAAAGCCTTTTTTGCTGCACGGCGTTACAGGCTCCGGCAAAACGGAGGTCTTTATTCATCTGGTGCGGGAAGCGCTCCGCCAGGGAAAGGGCGCCATTATTCTGGTGCCGGAAATCGTGCTGACGCCTCAAATGATTTCCTGGTTCCGCTCCCGCTTTGGCAACGCCATGGCGATGCTGCATTCGCGCTTGAGCGCGGGGGAAAGGTTTGACGAATGGCGGCGCATCCGCCAGGGCGGCGCCCGCATCGTGATCGGGGCGCGGTCCGCGGTGTTTGCGCCGGTGGAAAAGCTGGGCCTTATCATCGTGGATGAGGAGCATGAGCAGACCTACCTGTCCGACCGCTTTCCCCAGTACGATGCGCGGGAAATCGCCGTATCCAGGGGCAGAAGAGAAGGGGCGGAGGTGGTTTTATCCAGCGCCACGCCCAGCATTTATTCCTACGCCATGACCCGGCGGGGGGATTATACCCTTATTGAAATGCCCCACCGGGTGCTGAACCGGCCGCTGCCGCATATACACGTTGTGGATATGCGGGAAGAATTGCGCCGGGGCAACCACGGCATGTTTTCCGGCCTTTTGCAAAAAAAGCTGGAGGATTGCATGCAGGCGGGCCAGCAGGCCATGCTGTTCATCAACCGGCGGGGCTACGCCAGCTCGGTGAACTGCCGCAAATGCGGGGAAACCATCAAATGCTCCCGGTGCGACGTATCCATGACCTACCACAGCGTGGACGGCACCCTGCGCTGCCATTACTGCGGCGAAACGCGGCCCATGCCCAGGCTGTGCCCCGCCTGCGGCAGCGCCTATATACGCCCCATGGGCACCGGCACCCAGAAGGTGGAGGAGGAATTGAACCGCCGCTTTCCCGGCGCCGGCGTGATCCGGATGGATGTGGACACCACAGCTGGAAAGAACGCGCACTTTGAACTGGTGGACCGTTTTCGGGCGGGCCAAGCCCGGATATTGCTGGGCACGCAGATGATTGCCAAAGGGCTGGATTTTCCGCAGGTGACGCTGGTTGGCGCAGTGATGGCGGACCTGACGCTGAATTTTCCCGATTACCGGGCGGCGGAGCGCACCTTCCAGCTTTTGGTGCAGGTGGCCGGCCGGGCGGGGCGGGGAGAAAAGCCCGGCGAAGTGGTGATTCAAACCTATCAGCCCGATCATTACGCCATCCGCGGCGCGGCCACCCAGGATTACCGGGCCTTCTTTGCCAAGGAATTTGAGCGGCGGAAGGCCGGGCTGTATCCGCCCTTTACCATGATGGTGCGCTTTTTGTGCGAGGCGAAGGAAATGGACGTGGCCCTTCGGGTGGCGGAGGATATTAAAAACCGGGTGCTCCAGGAGTTTTCCCATTCGCCCCTGCAGCGGCGCATTTTCTTTATCCGCGCCGACGAAGCGCCCATAACCCGTATTCAGGATAAAGCAAGGGCCCACGTGCTTATGAAGCTGCTCAACCATCCGGACACGGACGCGCTGCTGAGCCGCTTTCAGGAGATGGCTGGAGAGGAATATCCCGCCAGGGTGCAGCTGGAAATCAATCCGGCCTCCCTGGCTTAACGAAGGAGAGACGATAAAAAATGGTTCGCAACATTTTGAAATTCGGCGATGAAACGCTGCGCAAGCAGTGCAAGCCCATGCAAAAATACGACCTGCGGCTTTGGCTGCTGCTGCGGGACATGGCGGATACCATGTACAAGGCCGAGGGGGTCGGCCTGGCCGCGCCGCAGGTGGGTATCCTGCGCCGGGTGGTGGTCATCGACGTGGGGGACGAGCATGGCCTGATCGAGCTTATTAACCCCGAAATCATCGCCACTGAAGGCGAACAGGAGGGCAGCGAGGGGTGCCTTAGCGCGCCGGGCCGCCGGGGCTATGTGAAACGTCCCAATAAAGTAACCGTAAAAGCGCAGGACCGGAAGGGCAAGCCCTTTGAAATCACGGGCGAAGGCCTGCTGGCCCGCGCCTTCTGCCATGAAATCGACCACCTGAACGGCGTTTTGTATTCCGATGTGGAGGAATACGAGATCACCGACGACGAGGAGGAGCAGTAAATGCGCGTGGTGTTTCTGGGCACGCCGGACTTTGGCGTTCCTTCCCTGAAGGCGCTGGTGGAGGCGGGCTATGAGGTGGTTGGGGTGTTCACCCAGCCGGACAAGCCCAAGGGCCGGGGCAACAAAATGCTGCCCAGCCCCGTGAAGGTATGCGCCCAGGGCTATGGCATCCCGGTGTATCAGCCCGTTAAAATCCGGCTGGACGGGGTGGAGGCTTTGCGCGCCCTTTCGCCCGACGTGTGCGTCACCGCCGCTTTTGGGCAGATTCTGTCTCAGGAAATCCTGGATATTCCCCGCGTCGGCACGGTAAACGTGCATTCCTCGCTTTTGCCCAAATACCGGGGCTCCGCGCCCATCAACTGGGCCGTCATGGAAGGGGAGCAGGTGACAGGCGTGACCACCATGATGACGGACAAGGGGCTTGACACGGGCGATATCCTTTTGAAAAAGGAAGTGGCCATCCTCCCCGGCGAAACGGCGGAGGAGCTGACCGTCCGCCTGGCTCCCATCGGAGCGGAATTGCTTATCGAAACGCTGCGCCGCATGGAAGCGGGCACTTGCCCGCGCACGCCCCAGGATGAGCGGGAAGCCAGCTATTTCCCCATGCTGAAAAAGGAAATGGGGGATATCGATTGGCGCATGGACGCGAAAAGCATCGTATGCAGGGTGCGGGGGCTGACGCCGTGGCCCGGAAGCAGCTTTCAATGGGGCGACGGCGAAATGATAAAAGTTTGGAAAGCGGAGGAAGCGGAGAATCCGGGAAAAGCGCCGGGCGAAATCATCTGTGCTGACGGAAAGCAGGGCTTGGTGATCGCGGCGGGCAAAAATGCGGTCCGCGTTCTGGAAATGCAAGCGCCCGGCGGCAAGCGGATGCAGGCCAAGGATTATTTGAGGGGACATCCCGTTTCATATACGGAATGCAAAGTGACGGAGGAAGAAAGCCATGGATCATGACGGCGTCCAGCGGGACAAAAAAACGTCCTTTGGCCCCAAGCGGCAGGACAGGTTTTCCAAGAATGGCAGGCCGGGCGCCGCGGGGGAGAAGCGGATGCAAAGGAGCAATAGCAAAGGCAAGCCCGGCTTTGGCGCCCATGGCAAGGCTCCGGGCGGCGTGGACCGCCGCGGTCCCGCCCGTCCCGCCCAGAAAGCGCCGGCCGACCCCAACGCCCCGTCCAGCCTGAGCCGCAAGGTGGCCCTGGATATTTTTCAGGACGTGGTGCGCAAGGACGCTTACGCCGGCCTTTCCCTGGACGACCGGATGAAGCACGCGAACCTTTCTCAATTGGATAAACGGTTTTGCGCCAGCATCGTATACCGCACTTTGGAAAACCTGATCCGCATCGACTATGCGCTGAGCTTTTTCCTCAAGGACGCGGAAGGCCTGGAAACCACCGTGCGGGATATTCTGCGCATCAGCGCCTGCCAGATTTTGTTCCATGACCGCATACCGGCAAGCGCCGTGGTGGACGAAGCCGTGAAGCTGACCCGCGGCGCGGGGCTGGAGGGGCTGACCGGGCTTACCAACGCGGTGCTGCGGTCCCTCATCCGGGGCAAGGACGAAATTAAATGGCCCGCGCCGGAGGAGGGAGCCAGGTATCTATCGGTCATGTATTCCGTGCCGCAGTGGCTGGCGGAAAGGCTGATGGACGCTTACGGCCCGGAGACGGCGGAAAAAATCTGCGCTTACCGCAGCGAAAGCCATTACACCGTTATCCGGCCCAACCTGATGAAACTGAATGACGAGGCGTTTGAAAAGCTGCTAAGTAAAAAGGTGTGGGAAGTGGAAAAGGGCGCGGCGCCCCACGCTTACCGGGTACGCCTGGCCTCTGAATTGGCCCGCGACGCGGATTATTTGGCCGGAAATTTCTCCATTCAGGGCGAAAGCAGCATGCTGGCCGCCCAGGCCCTGGATGTAAAGCCCGGCATGCAGGCGCTGGATTGCTGCGCCGCGCCGGGCGGAAAAACGGCCTATTTGGCGGAAACCATGGCGGGCACCGGAAGGGTGTACGCCTGGGACGTGCATGAGCATCGGGTTACGCTCATCAAGGCCATGATGCGCAGGCTGCATTTGGAAAACGTCCGCCCCGTGGTGCGGGACGCTTCCACGCTGAAGGAAGACTTGGCTGGCACCATGGACGCCGTTTTGCTGGACGCCCCCTGCTCCGGCCTGGGCGTTATGGATGATAAGCCGGATATCAAGTACCGGGCCACGCCGGAATCCGTAAAGGAATTGGCCCAGACCCAGAAAAAGCTGCTGGATACCTGCTGCCAGTATGTGAAGCGGGGCGGCACGCTGGTGTATTCCACGTGCAGCATCCTGCCGGAGGAAAACGGCGGGCAGGTGAAGCAGTTCCTGGCCAGCCACCCCGAATTTGTCCTCGCCCCGCTGCCGGAAAGCTTTGATGAAAAGTGGAAGGCGCTCTATACCCAGGATGGGCTGCAATTGCTGCCCCACCGGGACGGCGTGGAAGGCTTCTTCATTGCGCGCATGCGCCGGGTAAAGTGACCATGAGCGAAGCGATTCAATGGATGGGGCTTTACCCCGAAGAGCTCAGGCAGGCCCTTTCGGAAATGGGCGAAAAGCCCTTTCGGGCAGGCCAGGTGTTTTCCTGGCTGCAGAAAGGCGCCCGGTTTTCGGAAATGACCAATCTTTCTCTTTCCCTGCGGGAAAAATTGGCTTCCTCCGGCATCGATCAGCCTGTGACCGTGCAGGAAACCCGCGTTTCCCGCCTGGACGGCACGAAAAAGTTTCTCTTCGCCCTGCCGGACGGAAACTGCATCGAAGGCGTGCTGATGCGCTATCATTACGGGGCCACGCTGTGCATTTCCACTCAGGTGGGCTGCAAAATGGGCTGCCGCTTTTGCGCCAGCACTTTGGACGGATGCGTGCGCAATTTAACCGCCGCTGAAATGCTGGGCCAGGTGCAGTGCGCGAACCGCACGCTGGACGGGGAAAAGGTGCACAATATCGTGCTGATGGGCAGCGGCGAGCCTATGGATAATTACGATCAGGTGGTGCGCTTCCTTCGCCTGGTGTCCCACCCGGAGGGGCTGAATATTGGGCTTCGCCATATTTCGGTCAGCACCTGCGGGCTGGTGCCCCAAATGCTCAGGTTTGCCCAGGAGGGCCTGCCCGTCACTCTGTCCCTTTCCCTGCACGCGCCAAACGACCAGATCCGCCGCCAGCTGATGCCCATCGCCCAGCGCTACACCATGAATGAAACGCTGGACGCCTGCCGGAACTATATTGAAAAAACGGGCCGCCGGGTGGTGTTTGAATACGCGCTCATCGACGGGGTGAACGCCAGCGAAGCGTGCGCCGCCGAGCTGGCCGGGAAGCTGCGGGGCATGCAGTGCCACGTAAATTTGATTCCGCTGAACACGGTAAAGGAAAGAAACCTGTATGGCGTAACGGAGGAGCAGGTGCGCGCCTTTTTATCGGCGCTGGAAGCGCGGCATATTTCCGCCACCCGGCGCCGGGAAATGGGCGACGATATTGAAGGCGCCTGCGGGCAATTGCGAAAAAAGATTTTACAGGAGGGCCGGCCATGAAAACTGCTGCCAGAACCCATATTGGCCTCGTGCGCGCGTCCAATCAGGATGCGCTGCTGCTTCAGCCTGGAAAATTCGGCCTGTATGGCGTGGCGGATGGCATGGGCGGCCATAAAGCGGGCGATGTAGCCAGCCGCATGGCGGTGGAATCGCTCTGCGGCGCGCTGCAGGGCGCGCGACCCTCGGAGGAATTGCTTCGGGCGGGCATTGAGGAAGCCAATCTGCTCATTTATGAGGAGCAATTGGCTCACCAGGAAATGAACGGCATGGGCACCACGCTGACCGTGATCTGGGAGGATAAACGTCGGGTGCTGCTGGGCCACGTGGGCGACAGCCGGGCGTATCTGCTTAGAAACGGCGAACTGCGCCAAATCAGCCAGGACCATTCCATGGTGGCGGAGCTGGTGCGGGATGGCGTGCTCACGCCGGAGGAAGCCCTCCGCCACCCTTACCGCAACATCATCACCCGCGCGCTGGGCGCCAGCGAAACGGTGGAGGTGGACGTGCTGGAGCTGGACAAGCGCCGGGGCGATAAATACCTGATCTGCTCCGACGGCCTGTCCGAATACGTGCGGGAGGACAGAATGCTGGAATTGCTCCTGAGCAATTCTTTGGAGGACGCGGCGGATATTTTTCTTCAATTGGCCCTGGACGGCGGGGGGCGGGATAATGTGTCCCTGGTGATCGCGGAGGTGACAGCATGATCGGAAAAGTGCTGGACAACCGCTACGAGCTGGTGGAATTTCTGGGCAAAGGCGGTATGGCGCTGGTATACCGGGCCGTGGATAAGCGCACGGGCCATTCCGTGGCGGTCAAAATCCTCAAGCCTGAATACAGCCAGGACGCGGAATTTTGCGGCCGCTTTGAGCGGGAGGCTATGGCCGCCAGCAAAATGACCCACCACAACATCGTGAACCTCCTGGACGTGGGGCAGGACGACAAC
This sequence comes from uncultured Clostridia bacterium, assembly GCA_946615495.1. GTDB lineage: Bacteria > Bacillota > Clostridia > Christensenellales > Aristaeellaceae > RUG563. The sequence goes on along the minus strand of CAMOHY010000022.1, from coordinate 7,669 downwards.
CTGCGCTACCTGGTCATGGAATACGTGCGGGGCAGGACCCTCAAGGATGTTATCAAGCAAAAAGGCCCCCTGCCGCCGGTCATGGCGGCGCAGATTGCCATCCGCATCCTTTCCGCCCTGCAGCATGCCCATAAAAACGGCATTATTCACCGGGATATCAAGCCCCAGAATATTCTGGTGCACTCCGAAGGCATGATTAAGGTGGGCGATTTCGGCATCGCCCGCGTGGTGGGCAGCAATACCATCAGCACGGAAGACAGCGTGATGGGCTCCGTGCATTATTTTTCGCCGGAGCAGGCCAAGGGCGAAACGGCCACCGCCGCCAGCGACCTGTACAGCGTTGGCGTAGTAATGTATGAAATGCTCACCGGGCGGCCCCCCTTTGACGGCGAAACGCCCGTTGCCGTGGCGATGCAGCATATTGGCAGCAAGGCGCAGCCCATCAGCGAAATCAATCCCGCCGTTCCTCCGGCCATGGAGCGGGTGGTGGAAAAGGCCATGGAAAAGCGGCCGGAAAGGCGCTATCAAAGCGCGCTGGAAATGGCCCAGGATTTGCAGCGCGCCATGCAGGAGCCGGACGGCACCTGGCTGGACAGGCTGCCGGACCAGCCCATTTCCTCCCTGGCCCAGCATACGGGCACCACGGAAAGGCAAAGGACTGTGCATACCCGCCGGTGGCTGATGACCCGCATCGGCGTGGTGGGCATGATGGTGCTGGTGCTGGGAGGCATGATCTTTGGCGCTTTCCGCATCTACGACCAAGTTATCAACACCACCGAGGCACCCTATTGCCTGGATGAAACGGAGGCGGAAGCCATCCGGCTCATCAACCGCGCGGGCCTTACCTATGAAATTTCCCGCACCAGCGACGCGCTGAAGGCGGCGGGCTATGTCATCATGCAGTCGCCGGAATTCGGCACCTCCATGCGCAAGAACGAAACCGTGTTCCTCACCATTTCCACCGGTCCGGAGGAGCAGGCCATTCCCAACATCAAGGGCTATTCCGTGGAAAGCGCCCGCAATGAATTGGAGCGCCTGGGCTTTACGCTGCTGGCCCTGCCGGAGCGCACGCTGTCCTCCTCCGCTTGGGACACGGTGCTGGAGCAAAATCCCGATGAAGGCGTAATGATGCCCAGCGGCAGCGTGGTGCAGGTAAAGCTCAGCGGCGGCAGCGTGACCTTGCCCGACCTGGTTGGCCAAACCCGGCAGGAGGCCATGTTTCAGATTCAGCAGCTGCAATTGAACCTGACGGAAATACGGGAAATACCGGTGGACGACGAAATCTGGTTTGACCGGGTGGCCGCGCAGTTCTTCTGCGATGAAAAGGGCGAATCCTATACGGAGGGCGAGCAGGCTATGCTGCACACCCAGGTAACGCTGGCGGTGTACGTGTCCAACCAGCCCAAGGCGACGGACGCCGCGCCGGAAACGGAAAAACCGCCGATCTCGGAGGAGGAACTGGCCCAATGATGGAAGGCGTGATCGTGCGCGGCCGGGGCGGCTTTTACACCGCGCGGGACGCGGCGGGAAATGAATTTGTGCTGCGGGCCAAGAAAAAATTCCGGCGGCAGAAAATCAGCCCCTTGGTAGGGGACCGCATTCTGTTTACGCCCGGCGAAGGCGAGGCGGAAGGAAAAGAGGAGGACGGCTGGGTGGAGGAAATTTTGCCCCGCACCAGCCAATGCCTGAGGCCGCCGGTAGCCAATGTGACGCTTTTGTGTATCGTGGCCGCGCCCCGGCCCGCCCCGGATTGGCTGCTGGTGGATAAGCTGCTCATTTTTGCCCGTAAGCAGGATATACGGACCCTGCTCATCCTCAACAAAGCCGACCTAAAGGAAGCGGAAGCTGCCGCCGCCCAGGCGCGGGCCATGTACGCGGGGGCGAAGATGGAGGTTTGCTGCGTCAGCGCGCAAAGCGGGCAGGATGTGGAAAGCCTGAAAAGCTATTTGAGCGGGCACACCTGCTGCTTTTCCGGCCAAAGCGGCGTGGGAAAGTCCACGCTGCTCAACGCCCTTTTCGGCCTTTCCCAGGAAACGGGCGATATCAGCCGGAAAATCCAGCGCGGAAAAAACACCACCCGCCACGCGGAACTGTTCACCTTTGGCGATATCAGCGTGATTGATACGCCGGGCTTTAGCCTGCTGGAAATGGACGAGGCGTTTGACCCCGTGTTGCTGCGGGATTATTATCCGGAATTTGAGCTTTACGCCGGGCAGTGCCGCTTTTCGCCCTGCTACCATGGCAGCGAACCGGGCTGCGCCGTGCTGCAGGCTGCCAAGGAAGGGCGCATCAACGCAGAGCGCCTTGAAAGATACCATATCCTGCTGGCGGATTGCCGCCAGGCCTGGAGGGACCGTTATGATTAAGCTTACCCCGTCGCTGCTGGCTGCCGATTTGATGAATCTGGGCCGGGAAATAGAAAATATGCGGAAAAACGGCGTGAACCAACTGCATTTTGACGTGATGGACGCCCATTTCGTGCCCAATCTGTCCTTCGGTCCGTCCTTCTGCCGGGCCATTCACCGGCAGTTTCCCGATTTGAAAATGGACGTGCACCTGATGATGGACAACCCGGAAAAGTATGTGGATACCTTCATCCAGTATGGGGCGGCCAGCATCACCGTGCACCAAGAGGCGTTTTTGGACCCGCGGCCCGTGCTGCAATCCATCCGGGCGGCCGGGGCGCAGTGCGGATTGTCGGTTAAGCCCCATACGAAGGTTGAGGCGCTGTTTCCGTATTTGAATGAAACGGACATTGTGCTCATCATGACGGTGGAGCCCGGCTTTGGCGGGCAAAAATTCATGCCGGAGCAGGTAGAAAAAATCCGCGCCCTGCGCCAGGCGGACTATACCGGCGTAATCGCTGTGGACGGCGGCGTGAATTTGGAAAATATGGCGCTGCTTAAGGAGGCCGGGGCCAACTGGCTGGTGATGGGCACCGCCTATTTCCGGGCAGAAAGCCCCGCTTTGGTGGCAGAAAAGGTCAGGGAATTGGCATGAAGCAAAACCGGAAGAATAACGAATTTCACCCCAAGCGCAGCTTAGGGCAGAATTTTATCACCGATGACGCGCTTTTTGCCCAGCTGGTGGACCTGTCCGGCGTTGGCGAGCGGGACGCTGTGCTGGAAATTGGCGCGGGCGCCGGAGGCATGACCAGGGCGCTGTCGGCCCGCTGCAGGCGGGTGGTGGCCATCGAGGTGGATGGCACGCTGATTCCCATCCTTCGGGTGGCGCTGGAAAAGTGCGGCAATGTGCAATTGGTGCACGGAGATGTGCTGCGGCTGAACCTGCCTGAAATTACCGCGCCGCTGGGCGAATTCCACATTGTGGCCAATATTCCCTACTATCTTACCACGGATCTGATGAATCTTCTGCTCTCCTCCGCCATGCCCATCCGTTCCATTTCCGTGATGGTGCAAAAGGAGGCGGCTCAGCGCATGGTGGCGCGGCCGGGAGAAGAGGGCTACGGCATGCTGGCCGTGCGCTCTCAGTATTATTATGATCCCGCTATCGTGCTGGACGTGCCGGCCTGTTTGTTTACGCCGCCGCCCAAGGTGGACAGCGCCTTTGTGGTGATGAAGCGCCGGAACGCCCCGCCCGTTCAGGCGGACAGCGAGGAAAGGTTTTTCAAGGTGGCCGCGGCGGCCTTTGCCATGCGGCGCAAGACCATGGAAAACAATTTAATCGCGTCCTTCCGCGCCTCCAGGGAACAGGCCCAAGGCTGGCTGAACCAATGCGGCATCGCGCCGGGGGTTCGAGGGGAAGCGCTGTCGCTTCAGGATTTTGCGCGCCTGAGCAACGTGATCGGGCAATAAAAAATAGAAAAAATTGGCCCCGCCTGAAGGAGGAAGCAGGCGGGGCCTTGTGATGGGGGGAAAAGGAAGCTTCAAACAGTCAGCTCCCGGTGTTTTTTCAGGAACCCGGCGAACAGCACCAACGATACCATGCAGCAGATCACATCGGTAATGGGCGTAGCCATCACGATGCCGGATACGGGAATGAGGGCGTTCAGCACGAACATCATAGGAATATCCAGCAGGCCCTTGCGCAGAATGGCCAGGAAGAAGGAGCGCATGCCCTTGCCCGTGGCCTGGAAGAAGGAAATGATGGCGTAGGCGCAGGCGGAGAAGGGACCGCCCAGGCACAGGATGCGCAGGAAGCAGGCGCCCCACTGGATGGAATTCACATTGCTGTCCTCAATGAAGATGGATACCAGCGGTTCGCTGAACAGAAGGCTTGCGCCCATGCACAATAGAGCCAGGAAAATAGAAATCAGCATGGAGTACAGGATGGATTTTTTCATGCGCCGGTGGTTGCCAGCGGAGAAATTATACCCGATGAGGGGCAGCACGCCCTGGGACATGCCGCGCACGATGCAGTGGGCCAGCATGTTGATTTTTTTGGCCACTCCAAGGCCCGCCTGGCAGGCAACGCCAAAGGCAGCCATCAGATTATCCAGCACAGCGTAGGAAATGTTTTCAAGCAGGGTCATCAGGCAGGCGGGCAGGCCAGCCCCCAGCACGTCGGCAACCACCCGCCGGTCCAGCATGGCGCGGCAGGGCCGGAAGCGCAGGGAGGAATGGCCGTTGTTCCTTATCAGGGTGACGATAAAGAAAATGAGCGCGCAGCAATTGGACAGCATAGTGGCAACCGCCGCGCCAACGATTTCCTGACCGGGCTTTAAAAGCACAAACATGAACAGCGGGTCAAAGGCGATGTTGAGCAATCCGCCCAGCATAATGCCCGCGCTGGCCTGCATGGCGTGGCCCTCAGAACGGATGAGGTGGGATAGAAAGGTGCTCATGGCCGTGGCGGCGCCGCCGATGGTAACGGTGATGAACAAATAATCCTTGGCGTAGCCGTGCACCTCCGGCGCGATGCCTCCCAGTAAATCCACAAAAATATCGGAAAACAGGTAAGCGAGCAGGGAATAGCAAGCGGTCAAAAGAAGGCAGCCCCAAGTGGCAAAGGAGGAGGCCTTATTCGCGCGCTGAATATCGCTGCTGCCCAGCGCGCGGGAAATGACGCTGGCGCCGCCTACGCCAAACAGATTGGATATGGCGGAAAGAAACATGAACGCCGGCATGCACACGGTGGCCGCGGTCAGCTTGGCGTCGTTGCCCGTCATGCCGATAAAGAAGGTATCGGCCATATTGTAAATGACCAGGATGATCTGGCCGATGACCGTGGGGATGGCCAGGCGAAGGATAGCTTTCAGAATTGGACTGCGTTCAAATAATTCTTTTTCATTATCACGCATGGCGCCCATCGCTTCCTTCCAATGAAAAAATAAAAAAGAAACACACGCTTCCCGAAAAGCGGTTTGGGGAAGCTGGAAACATTTCTTAAGATGGATTTATTATACAGATATCAGCCAGAAAATCAAGGAATGATATTTTATTGTTTGATAAATTAATTTTATGGATATTTCTTTTTGATGCAAAAAATGGGCTGATAAGCATAAAAAATAGAAATGCTGCGTATTTTGATATAATGAATTTTTTTTATTGGATTAAAAAGAAGAATCAATGCCCGTGCATAAGGATAAAGAAAACGGGCCGGCGGCGAACCGGCCCGGAAAACAGGGAAGCGGCCGCTCAAAAGCGGCCATGGGGCCCTCCCATGGGGCCGCGGAAACCGCCCATGGGAGGACGATGGAAGCCGCCCATGGGGGGACGGCGGAAGGGACGGCGACGTCCCATAAAGGGAACGCCCATAAAAGGGCCGCCCCAGAAGCGCGCCCGGCGGCTGGAAAGAGAGGCAAGAACCAGAACAATGAGAATGAATTGGAGCATTTTGCGCTACCTCCTTCTTTGATTTGCGGCGGAGGCCCTGCTATAAAAAAAGGACTCACACCGCGGCAATCCGCAGTGCAAGTCTTGCCTTCTCGTTGGAACCGGATGCTTTCGCATCGGCTGACGGTGCGCAACCACGCTTTTGCGTTTTGCTACTCCCTTGCTACGGGAACAGTATGGCAAATTTTTCCGCGCTTTGAAAGAGGGAAAAACGACATTTGAAGCATGAAAACCGACAGCTTGAACGCGGCGCTTTTCAGCGTCATTTTTTTAACATCTTCACATCAATGAGCCGCCTAAAGGGCCGCCCCAGCCAGGCGCGCATCATGCGCCGGTATTCCTCCGGCAGCACCTGGGCGCCGTTGCCCATAGCGTCGTAGACCACGGCGGCCTCCTTCAGACGGAAGGGAAGGTCCTTTAGGCCGCAGTGAATATAGAAATCATGGCGCTTCTGGCGCTGTTCGTAGTTCGGGGCCGACGGGTCCATTTTCTCCAGAGCCAGGAAAAAGCGGCAGCCATCATACTGCCTGAGCAGCGCGCCGATGGTTTGGGTGCCCAGGCCCTGGCCCCGTTTTGCTTCGTCAATGGCCAGCAGGAAAAGATAGGCCAGGCCGCCTTCCCGGAGCACGTAGGCAAACCCCGCCCACGCCTTTCCGTCATACAGGCTCCAGCATTCCGCCCGTCCCTGCTCCGCCCGCTTCCGAATCAGGAAAAAGGGCGGCCGCTCCTCACGGGGAAAGGCGCGGATGCACAGCGCCTTTAATTTTTTTCCCTCCTTTACGAAGTCGGCTTTTTTCAGTTCAATCATACATGTCACATCCTTTGTCAATGTCCCGCTGCATTATATCAGAAATTTGAGGCGTAGGCAAATGGAGCGTTTTCCTTCTTGCGAAAAAGAAGATATTTATGATATACTACCATCAACCAAGCGGACCGATTCATGAAAGCTTATCAAAACCAAACAAGAAACGGAGGCATCGTTATGGCAGGCTTTCCCCGCACCACCGTAGCAGGCGTATCCCTTTCCCGCATGATTATCGGCACCAATTGGGTGCTCGGCTGGAGCCACCGCAGCCCCGCGGCGGACCGGCAGATCAAGCACCGGTTCAGCGAAGGCTCGCGGGCCGTGCCCCTGCTGGAAACCTTTTTGAATGAGGGCGTGGACACCATCATGGGCCCCTTGCAGCAGGAAAAGGTGATGCAGGACGCGGTGCAGGAAACCATGCAGCGCACCGGGAAAAAGCTGATTCTGATCGATACGCCCATCATCAATGTGGACGACAGCGAACAGGGCCGCCGGGAAGCGCGGGCCACCATTCGCCGCAGCCGGGACGCGGGCGCAGTTTTCTGCCTGATCCATCATTCCAGCGCGGAACAATTGGTAAACAAAAACCTGCATAAAATCGTCCGCCTGGAGGATTACACCGATATGATCCGCCAGGAAGGAATGATTCCCGGCCTGTCTGCCCATATGCCCGAATTGATTACCTATTCCGATGAAAACGAATACGACATACAAACCTATATTCAAATCTATAACTGCATGGGCTTTTTGATGCAGGTGGAAATTGAAACGGTGGCCTCCATCATCAACAACGCGAAAAAGCCCGTGATGACCATCAAGCCCATGGCGGCCGGGCGGACGACGCCGTACGTGGGGCTGAATTTCTCCTGGGCCACTATTCGGGACTGCGATATGGTTACGGTGGGCTGCACCCATCCGGACGAGGCGGCGGAGGATATTGAAATTTCCAGGGCCGCCCTGGAGCGCCGCTTCCCCAACATTGAAAAGCGGGCCAGCCCCAACGCCCATCAGGACGCTTTCGGCGCTGTAACGAAGGAATGACTTAAAGCATAGAAACAAAAAGAGGGGC
>CAMOHY010000021.1 GCA_946615495.1 uncultured Clostridia bacterium | reverse complement strand
AGGCGCTTCACCTCGTCCATGGGCAGGAAGGTGAGCAGGCTCAGGCACTTTTCCACGTCCGCATCGGCGATGTTGCGCCAGTACTGGTAAAATTCATAGGGCGTGCACAATTCAGCGTCCAGCCACAGGGCGCCCTTTTCCGTTTTGCCCATCTTTTTGCCCTCATGGTTCATGAGCAGCTTAAAGGTGCAGGCAAAGGCGGCCTCATGCTCCTTGCGGCGAATCAGGTCGGCGCCCGCCAGCATGTTGCTCCACTGGTCGTCGCCGCCCATCTGCAAGCGGCAGCCATAGTTTTTAAACAGCTGCAGGAAATCGTAGCTCTGCATGAGCATGTAATTAAATTCCAGGAAGGTCAGGCCCCGCTCCAGCCGCTGCTTGTAGCATTCGGCGGTGAGCATGCGGTTGACGGAGAACATGGCGCCCACGTCCCGGAGGAAATCCATGTAGCCCAGGGAGCGCAGCCAATCGGCGTTGTTGACGATATGGGCCTTGCCTTCGCCAAACTCGATGAACCGCTCCATCTGCTTTTTGATGCAGGCAACGTTGTGGTCAATGGTTTCCACGGTCATCATTTTGCGCATATCGGTTTTGCCGGAGGGGTCGCCGATCATGGCCGTGCCGCCGCCCACCAGGGCGATTGGGATATGGCCCGCCCGCTGCATGTGGGCCATGGCGATGATGGGGATGAAATGGCCGAAATGCAGGGAAGTGGCCGTGGGGTCAAAGCCCACGTAGAAGGTGGTGGGCTCTTTTTCCAATTGCTTGTAAAGCTCGTCCTCAAAGGTGATTTGCGCCAGGAATCCGCGTTCCCGCAGGGTGTCGAGTACGTTTTGCATTTTATTTGTCCTCCAAATTTTATTGTGCCGTAGTTTTCGTATCAGCTATTTGCTGAGAATACCTCGTTCAGCAGCGCCATGCCCCGTTCGATCTGCTCGATGGTGGACATGGAGAAATTGAGGCGGAAGGTGTTTTCGTGGCCGCCGCCGGCGTAGAAGTGGGTGCCGGGCACATAGGCCACGCCCTTGTCCACGCAGTTCATGAGCAGCTTGGCCGCGTCCATGCCCTCCTGCAGCTCGGCGAAGATGAACAGTCCCCCCTGGGGCCGGGTATATCGGGCCACGCCCCCGCACTTGGAAAGCAGCCCCAGCATGGTATTCATTTGCTGGGCGTAGCTTTGGCAGATGCGCTCCACATGGGGCATGAGCAGGCCCCGGCGCAGATAAGCGTCCACGATGGCCTGGTTCAGATTGGCAGTGTGCACATCGCTGCTCTGCTTGCCGATGACGCACTTGCGCAGCAGCGCCGCGTTGGCCGCCAGGAAGCCCACCCGCAGGCCGGGAGAAATCACCTTGGAAAAGCTGCCCATGAAGGCCACCCAGCCCTCCGCGTCGAAGGACTTGATGGAGGGCAGCTCCTGCCCGGCGTAGCGCAGGTCGCGGTAGGGATCATCCTCCGCCACCACCACGCCGTACTGGGCCGCCAGCTGGGCGATCTTTTTCCGCCGCTCCAAAGAAAGGGTGCGGCCGGTGGGATTCTGGAAGGTGGGAATGATATAGAGCATTTTGGGATGCTCGCTTTTGAATACCTCCTCCAGTTCATCCACCTTGATGCCGTCCTCGTCGCTGTCCACAGGCAGAAGCTGGGCCTGGTACAAGCGAATGGCCTGCATGTTGCCCAGGAACGTGGGGTTTTCCACCACCACCTTGTCTCCCGGATCAATGAGAGCCTTGCACAGAAGGTCCATCGCCTGGGTGGAGCCGGTGACGGGCAGCACCTCGTCTGCCCGGCAGGTAAAGGAAAACCGGTCCTTCAGATACGGCACCAGGCTTTCCCGCAGCGGGGCGTAGCCCTCCGTGGCCCCGTATTGCAGCAGGATTTTTCCTTTGTCCAGCAATAGCTCCCTGGCTATTTCCGCGCACTGGGCGTCCGGCAGCGCGTCCACCGAAGGATTGCCCCCGGCGAAGGAAATCATGCCCGGCACGGCCAGCAGCTTAAAGATTTCACGAATGGCGCTGCCCGAAATGCCGTCAAACCGGCTGGCGAAGCGAATGTTTTCTGCGTTCATAGCTGCCTCCTTCATGAAAAAAACGCCTTCCCCCATGTCAGGGAAGGCGTGTGATCGCTGTACCACTTCCGTTCAGCAACACGGCAAAAACCGTGCTGCCCTCTTGCGCGCTGTATCCGGCGCACCGGCGGCCCCTACGCAAAGCATGCTCCTTCAAGGCCGGGCTCCGGGAGGTAATTCGCCCCTGCCCGCGCTGCTTCCTTGCACCGTCCGGAAGCTCTCTTCAATCGCGCCCTGGGCCGGGCTACTGAAAATCCCTTCATCGCCATGCTGGCATTATAACGGAGACGGGGGGGAAATGTCAAGCGTTTCTTTTCAAAGGCGAAAAGCGGAGTTATATAGCCGAACAATTTGTCTCATGTCCTGGCTTAATCAAAATAAACTGTACGCTGCTCTCCGCATCCTGTCCGCTCTTAGCCGCTTCACCCTCCTATTTTCAAAACGCTTTCCTTCATCTCATTCCCTGAAACAGCTGGTTCACCGCCGCCAGCAGGACAGTCATGAGGGGACGGGCGTCCGTGGGCAGGCCGGTCAAAATCAGGGTGACGAAGCGGGGCTTGGCCACCTTGTTCATTTCCGCATAGCATTCCTTTTGCCCTTCATCATCGCCGTAGGGCACGACGGTCAGCCCGGAAATATCCGGCGCGGCGGCGCTTTCCTGCGCATAATCCACCCTGCCCCCGATTTTCAGCAAGGGCTTTTCCTGGTCAGCCAGATACAGCGCTTTCTCCACCCGGCTCATGCCGTTATCGTAGTCCACAGTCAGGCGGATATTGCCCATGCCGTCCGGTTCGTCGGCCATATCGGTGGACAAATCCCAATGCTGGCCTTCCTCCGTGCGCTGGAGAACAAACGAAACGTTCTGCTCCTCCTCATCCTCATATCCAGAATAATAATAGTAACTGGTTACGCCGAGGCGGATTTCGTCCGGCAGGGAGGCGTCGATTTTTAGAATTCTTTCCCCAAAGCTGCCGTCGCTGGCGTGATGCTCCAGGGAAACGGGGGTCAGCCGCCAGGCCCGGATGGTTTTGGACACGGAATCCCGCTGGCGCTGGAGATGGGGAAAGTGCTCCAGCAGCTTTTTCACGGTGCCGGTTTCCTCCGCCTGGTCATGAAATTCCGAAACGGCGGTGCACTCCCAGGTGACTTCCTCCCCCTCCAGCTCGTAGCGCTGGGTGACGGTGGTGACGGTTTCCCGGTCCGCGCGGGCCTGCAATTGGTCCCAATACCGGTACATAGCCTCGGTAAGCTCATCCTCCGTGGGGCCGTCCGGCAATTCCGGCAAAGGCTCGTCCGTATATTCTTCCGGCGCTTCCGGGGAAATAGTCATGCGGGCCCTCAGATACTGCGCAAAGTCGATCACGCGGTTCAGCCGCGGGTCCGTATCCAATTGATGGCCCAGCATCAGTTCGTCCACCCGGTCGCTGGAGCCGCCGTTTGGGGAATAAGCGCCGTGGTACTCGTCCGTCACCACGTAGACCACCTTTTCCCCCTCCCGGCGGGCTTCCCCCTCGTCCAGCAGGCGCAGCAGGGCCTGGCGGTAAGCGCCGGAGAACTGGGCGAGAAAATCAAAATCCTGGTACTCCGCGGCGAGGGCGCGCATATCCTCCGGCGTCAAGTTTGCCAGCGGCTGTTCCGCGTCCACCGTAACGCCCAGCAGGCTGCCAAGAGCGCTGTTTTCTATCCTGCCGTCCATTTCCAAGGCGTAGGAAGGAAACAAATCGCTGATGAGATGCGCCGTGCCCGTCTCCGCGTCCGTAATCACGGTGAAAGTCGCGGCGTGGTTCCCGTTGACGCTGATATCATAGGCGGACCAGCCCTCCCCCGCGTCCAGGGTGATTTCCGTAGCGTTGGCCAGGGCGGCCAGGGCGGGGCCGTAGGTGCGCCAGGCCTGCAATTGCAGCTGCGCCTCCCGCTTGGAGGCGGAAATCATCTCCGTCCATTCCTCGTTTTCTTCGCCGTCCGGGCCCGTCTGCTGGTATGCTTCATAAGCCGCTATCGTTTGGTTCAGTATTTCCTCCGCCAGCGCCACGATCATGCTCCCATCCGCTTCCATGGTGAACACGGAGTGGGAATGGTCCGTGGCCTCCATGCGGTCCAGCCAGGGCCGCAGCCAGGGCAGGGGCTCGGCCCACGCGCCGGCGGGCAGCAGCAGGCAAAGAAAAACGCACAAGAAACGGCCCATCTGCTTTTTCATACCCATTCTCTCCTTTTTATTGGTCCTTCCGCATGCGCCGGGCCATTTCCCGCCGCACGTGCTCCGCCAGCATGGCCAGGCATTCGGCGTTGGTGGGCTTGCCCTTTTCCGCGTCCACGCTCAGGCCGAACAGCGCCTGGATGGCCTCCAAATCGCCGCTGAGCCAGGTGCTTTCCACCGCGGTCCGGATCGCCCTTTCCACCGCCTGGGGCGTGGCGCCAAAGGCGGCGGCAAGATAGGGATACAGCCCCGAAGAATAGGATTCGCCCAGCCGGGGCGCGCAGGCCAGGGCTGCGGCGGCCCGCTGCATATAGGCCCGGCCCTTCAAACGCCGCGGAACGCCCAGCCTTTTCAGCAGGCTTTCCGCAATCTCCATCCGCGTTTCCTCCCAAGGCGCGGCAAGGGCGGGCAGCGCCCTTTGGGCCGCCCGGAGGGCGGCGGCCCGCACCTCTTCTCCGCCGCAGGGATAGGGCACCGTTTCATCGGGTATCACGGATTCCTGCGGCATCGCCACGCGGGCCATGAGCACCACCCGCGGCGGCGTAAGCATAGCCGCCATGCGCCGCAGGGCCTCCAGCCCGTCCAGCCCCAGCAGCACTTCATCCAGCACCACCGCGTCCGGGCACAGGGAAAGAATGTCCCCAAGCGCCGCCGCGCCCTCGCCGCTGCCGCCCAGCAGAAAAAAGCGGGCATCGGCGGAAAAAAGCCGCTCCAGCCTCACTTCATCCGGGGAGGCGATGTACAGCCGGCAGGGGGTCAGCATGGCTTTGCCTTCTTCTTCCGGGGATGGAAGGCGGAAAACAGCACCGTGGACAGGGTGATGGCCAGGGCGATGCCCGCAATGCCCAGCAGCGTGGCCGCCCCGGTGTTCACCGCCTGATAATAATCCCCTCTGACCACATAAAGCATGGTGTTATACAGCCCAACGCCGGGCACCAGGGGAATGATGGCCCCGGTGACGAACAGCGTGGCCGTGCGCTTCATCACCCGCGCGCAGATTTCGCAGCAGATGCCAATGACCAGGGTGGCCCAAAAATACCCTGTGGTGCTTTTGCCCAGCAGCAAAAACACGCCGTATCCCGCCGCCGCAATAAGAGCGCTGACGGGAATGGTTTTCCAAGGCTGGTGCATGAGCACGGAAAAGGCCGCCGCGGCCACGGCGCAGGAAAGCAATTGAATCCACCAGCTCATACCCTGATTCCTCCCCAAGCGCTGAGCACCAGGCCGATGCCCGCCGCCAGCATCATTACCGACAGAATGGCTTCGATTACCCTGGCCCCGCCGGACACCAAGTCGCCCCGGATGGTGTCCCGCATGGCGTTGGTGACCGCCCAGCCGGACAGCAGCGGCATGATGGCGCCGCTGATGATCGGCTCGATGGTAACGGCCGGAAAAAACATCCGGCCCACCAGCGCCATCAGGGTGGTAAGCGCGCCCGCAAACATGCTGGATATGACGGGCGGCACCCGCATTTGGGCCAAAGGCGGCAGCACCAGCTGCACCAGCGCCCCGCAGAAAAAGGACACCGCAAAATCCAGCCAGCTGCCGCCCAGCATCACCGTAAAGCTGGCGGCGGACAGGGCGCTGGCGGCAATGAGCAAAAAGCGGTGCTCCTTCCGGGGCCGCTTAATTTCCCGAAGGGCACGAAGGGCTTCCTCCGCGCTCATTTGGCCGGAAGCCACCCGGCGGGAAATATCGTTGCACTGGTCCATGCGGCCCAGGTCAATGGACCGGCTGTGCACCCGCACGATGCGGCTGATGCTGCTGTCGTCCTCCAGGGTAAGGGTGAGCATAAGGCCGGTGGGCAAAGCCAGCACATCCACCTTGGGAATGCCCAAGCCCTGGCACATGCGCTCCACCGTGTCCTCCGCGCGGTAGGTTTCCCCGCCGCTTTCCAATATCATTTCGGACGCCAGGCAAACGGCGTCCAGGGTCGTGGCCAAGGTATCCATTCCCCCGCCTCCAAACAAGCTTTTGCATAGATTCATCCAGCATGATAGCACAGGGCCGCCGGAAAGTAAAGCGTTACGCCAAGGTAGACGCGGCAATCAAAAACTGCGCCAGGAAATAGCAGCCCAGGCATACGTAGTCGTACGCTCTGGACGGCAGTTTTTTGACGATCCGCGCCAGCAGCAGCCCATCCGACAATACAAACAGCGCCGCCCCCAGCAGCAGCACCGGCTTTTGGGGCAAAGCCAGGGCCAGCATGGCCCCGATGAGAAGGGCGTAGCAAAGGTAGGGCAGGACGCTCTCCTGGCCGGACAGCTTTTTGAGCTGGGGATACAACGCGCCAACGGCCCCGCACAGGCACAAAAACACCGCAAGGCTTTCCAAGCCCGGCGCACGGAGCAGGGCATAGGCAATGCAGTAGCAAATGTGCCCCAAGCCAAAGGCCGCCGTGCCCGCCAGAAAATTCCGGTCCAGCACCACGTCAGCCGCCACGCACACGCACAGCCCGGCCAGCAGGAAAAAATGGCCCGGCAGCGGATGCAGCATGCAGCCGTATGCCGCCAGCAGCGCGGAAACGCCTGTGGTGGCGCCCTTCAAGGCCAGCTCCCGCGCTTTCCGGGGCTTTTTGCGGAATTTTTCCCCCTGGTAGCTCAAATACAGCCCCACCATTACGCCAAAGCACAGGGCTAAAACGGAATAAGAAGACATAGCGCGCGCTCCTCTCAAAAGAAAAACCCTTGTCCTGAACAATTCGGGACAAGGGCCGGGATTCCTGCCGCAAGAGCCTCACTGATTGACGATCTTTTGCTTTTTCACAGCTTCCTCATAATTTGCCTGGCGTACGGCGTCGCGGTAAATCACCTCTACCACCTGATTCAACGCGTACACGATGTGCACGGTATATACGCCGCCATTTTGAAGGACGAACCGGAAGGAAACGCCGTACACGCCGTTCATGCGGATTTCACCCTCCTGGATTATTTCCGCCACATCGTCCAGGCCGCGCTTTCGCATTCCTTTCAGGTGCTCCTTGGCCATTTCTTCCCATTTGGGGGCCGCGGGGTCCTGGCGCTTTTCCTCCTTCCAAACAGGAGCCGGATTCATTCCGGCTCCTGCGTCAATTGGTTATTTGGTTTTGTACGCCATGGGGATGGGCACCCTCCAATCGCCCAAGCACAGGTAATTCACGTCGGTATACTTGTCGCTGGGCGTGTTCTCATAGCGGAAAATGAGCGTGAAAGCCCCGTCGTCGCTGATATTGTGGCCGATAAAGCCGTCTCTGGATTCGCCCAGGGTTTCGCCGTCCGCGTTCTCCAGGTGCGCGTCAAAATACGCGGCGTATTCCGGCAAGCCCTCCAGGAAAGCCTCCATGGCTTCAAAGTCCTTTTCATCCGGCACCTGCAATTCTCTGCTTTCCTTAAAGGAAATGCTGCCGTCGATGAACACGTTGACGGGGGAGAAATGCGCGTCGGTCAGGGCCAGCACTGCGCCGTTGCCCAGGTCATAGGGGGCGGGCAGGGAAAGGCTATAGCGGCTGGCGGCGTCGCCCACATCCATGGTGAAGCTCAGGGCGTCCGCCTGGGCGCTTTCCCTGGCGGCGTCATTTTTAAATGCAAAGGGCATGGACACGGTAATGGTTCCCTCCGGCAGCAGCTTGAGGCCGTGGTAGCCCTCCAGGCGGCAATCGAACCAATACTCGATTTCGCCGTTGCCTTCGCCATAGCGGGCATCCAGGCTTTCCAGGTTTACCGGCTGATCGTTTACAAAAATTTCGCCGTTGCCGTCCGCTTTCAGGCAAACCCCGTTCTTTTCGCAAAGCGCCTGATAGGCCTCGATGATATCATCGCCCGTCAAAGGCGCGGCGGCGGCGGTATCCTGCACGGAATAGATCACCCGCAGCACCCGGCCGTCGTAGGCCGCTTCCTTCACCTTCCAAAGCAGGCCGCCCGTTTGGGCCTCCGCCAGGTCGTAATGAATCATATCCTCCGCGCCGGGCAGGGTGAAATAATGGCTTTCCTGCCACCCGGCGTTAAAATTCAGCACGCCGTAATGGTTCATGGCGGCCAGAGCGCCGCCGGTCATGGACAGCACCAGCAAGCCCACCAGCGCCACCCGGAAAATCATTTTCTTCATAGGCATTTTTTCCTCCTGTCGTTGGCCCTCCGCCACAGCCGCCAGCCGGTTGTGAAACACCGCGGGCGTGTCCGGAAACGCCTTTTCCAAGGTTTCTTTCAATCGTTTTTCATCCATTTCAGCTGGCCTCCTCCGAAAGAAGTGTCCGCAGTTCCTTTCGCGCCGTCCACAGCCTGCGCTTCACAGTGCCCTCCGGCACGCGCAGCATGCGGGCGATATCCTTTACCGTAAACCCTTCCAGGTAATGCAGCACCAAAGGCAGCCGCAGCGCGTCGTCCAATTCCCGCAAAGCCTCATACAGCTCCCTTTCCTCCCCGTTATCCGGGGCGGGCAGGAATTCCGTCAGTTCCACCGTCTGGGTACGGGCGTTTTTCCGGAGCATGTCCTTGCAGGTATTAATCAGAATGCGGGTCAGCCAGGTTTTGGCATACTGCTCATTGCGGATCATCGGGGCCCCGCGAAGCGCTTTGAGCAGTGTTTCCTGCACTGCGTCGGCGCAGTCGGCGTCGGCGCGCAGCAGAGTTTTCGCCACCCGGTACAGCGTCCGTTCCTGCTCCATGGCGCAGGCGATCAACGCGTCCTTGTGCATTCATCTCCCTCCTTTCACCCTGTTAGACGATGGACAGCGGCAAACGGTTCGCCGCCCAGAAAAAAGAAAAAAGGACGAGCGAACGCCCGCCCTTCAAACGGTCTCAAACTGCCAGGAAAGGCCACAGCCCTTTCATTTGGCGCCTCGGCTTTGCCGGCGCGCTGTTTTATCCCAGCTTCGCCCGGTATTCCCGGCTTGCCTGGGCAAGCAGCAGGCCCAGGCAGGCCGTGCTGGCCAGCTGCGCCGCGTTGACCGCCATGCTCACCCAGCCGTCGGGCTTGAGCACAAACATACTCAGCGACAGGATAAATCCCAGGAAGGTAAGCGCCGCGGCGGGCAAATACCAATTCCGGGCCGCGCCCTTTCTTTCCAGCATGTCGGCGCTCATGCGCAGGCTGAGCCACAAAAACAGAAGCGACGCCGCCGTGAGCCCGATGGACACCACCGTAACGATCATGTACGGCATTCCGGTGGACAGATCAGCGTCCGCCCACAGCTGCAATATTTCCTCCGTTTGGGCGTTGTATTCCATGTTCAGGGAAATAATCACCGCCGTTAAAAACAGGCACAGCAAAAACAGCGCAATAGCCCCCAGCAGGCAAAACACCGCCAGATGGCGAAGATTCCGGCTCTCCTTCCGCTGATAGAGGATCAGGCTCTCCGCCGCCACAAAGCCGTAGGCCAAAATGAGCGCCAAGCTCCAAAGCAGGCCCGCGTCCTGCAAAACGCTGGAAACCACCAGCAGGATATAATGGGCCACGCAGAAGAACACATAAGTCAGCATGAGCTTGCCGCCCAAGGCGTCCTTTACCAGCTGCGGCCCCGCCGCAGACAGACGGATGGTTCTTTTCATTTTCTTCCTCCTGGGCTTAAAACACGGTGTCCAGGAAGCGCTTGAGGCCCTTTTGACCCGCTTCATCCTGCTTGTACACGCCGGAATCGCACAGCACCTGATAGCAGGTGTCCGCCACGGCGGCGTGGAGCGCTTCCTCCGCCTGCTCCTTCGTCATCGCGCGGCCCTTCTTTTGGGCAATTTCCTTAACCCACGCTTCGTGGCTGCTGCCCGCGGGAATATCCCCCGTGCCCATGAGGTAAGGCTCCAGGGCGATCAATTCGGTCTTGAGCCGTCCGGGCAGGATAAACAGGCCCATCACTTCGATCAGGCCGATGTTTTCTTTCTTGATGTGGTGCAGCGGGGCGTGGGGATGGAAAATGCCCAAGGGATGCTCCTGGCTGGTGCGGTTGTTGCGCAGCACCAGGTGCATTTGATACTGCCCGTCCGGCAGCTTGCGCACGGTGGGCGTCACGGTGTTGTGCGGCGCGTCGGTCTGCGCCAAAATGCCGCAGGCGGGATCGCTGTAGCGCCGCCACGCCTCCAGCACCCGCACGGCGATGGATTTCAATTCCTCCGCGTCCGGGCTGATAAAGCGCAGGCAGGTCATGGGCCAATCCACCACCCCGGCGTTGGCGGGGCCGTTAAAGGTCCACTTGACGGGGGCTTTGTCCATGGGGAACAGGTGCCGCCCGCCCTGGTAATGGTCATGGGTGAGAATGGAGCCGCCCACGATGGGCAAATCGGCGTTGGCGCCGATAAAATAGAAGGGGAATTTATCCACAAATTCAAACAGCCTGTCAAAGCTCTTCCGCGTCAGCTTCATGGGCTCATGCACGCCGTCCAGCACGATGCAGTGCTCCTCAAAATACAGATAGGGCGAATATTGCAGATACCATTCCTCCCCCGCCAGGTTCAGCGGGATGATGCGGTGATTGCTCCGGCTGGGAAAGCCCGCCCGGCCCGCGTAGCCGGGGTTTTCCTTGCACAGCATGCACAGCGGATACCCTGATTTGGGGGCGCTGCGTGCCGCGGCGATATCCCGCGGGTCCTTTTCCGGCTTGGACAGATTGATGGTGATCTCCAGCTCTCCGCAGGGCGAAGGCGCGCTGTAGCGGATATTTTGCGCAATGCGCTTGACCCGGATGTAATCGATATCCCGGCACAGCTGATAGAACCAATTTGCCGCCGCCTCCGGCCCGCGCTGGGCCATGGAATCGTAAAAGGTCTTTCTCACCTGAGCGGGATGGGGCGTAAAGGCGCCCGCCAGGCGGGCGATGAACCGGTCCTTTTCATCGGCGGTGTCCTGAATAACGCCTTGACCGGCGGCAAAATCCGCCAATTCAGACAGACAGTCCGGAATATCCCCGCCCTGCAGTTCGCCGGGCGCGGGCGCGTCCATTTTCAGCGCGTCCAGCAGCAAATTCTGGGTATACGCCCGGTCCTCAGGCATGATGAGCTTTTTTTCTTCCAGCAGATTCAGCAATCGATCAAGCAGCATACGTTCACTCCCCCACTCTTTCTACAATATATCCAGCGCGCGCGAGCCGCTGGGCCAGACCGTCCGGGCCGATTATGTGAAACGCGCCGATGGCGATCAGCGCCTTTTCGCCCTTTTCCAAGTATTCCTTGGCCTGCCGCTCGAAGCCGTCGTTCCGGCTCAGGATCAGCACGTCGTTGTAATCCGCGTAGGCCTCCTCCAATTCCTCCGCATCTTCCCCGCCCTGGGCGTCGAGCAGGGAGCACAGGGCCGCTTCGTCCCCATGCCGCCAGGCCTCGAACAGGTTCAAAAGCCCCTGGCCCGATTCCTCCGGATAGGTGAGCATGGCCTGAATCTCATAATCAATCACTTCTTCCGGAATGGCCAGCATGGCGGCCATTTGCTCATCCAGCCCCTCCAGCTCGCAAATGGTTTTCCCGTCCTGGTGCGCGCGCTTGAGCAGGCTGTAATCCACGCCCTGCATAGCTTCCAGGCCTACGGAGGCGATCATGTAGTTTTCCGCCAGAGAATACCACATGGCGGGCCGCATGCGCTTGAGCGCCATTTCCGGCAGGCCCAGCTTTTCCACGCCCAGGGCGTAGGTTTCCGGGGAAAGGTGCTTTTCCGCGTCGTCCCCGATGCCGTACATGAGGGCGAAAGCGTACTTGAGGGAGGAGAAAATGTTGCCGTTGTAGGCGTACAGGTCCAATTCCACCGCCAGCGTATCCGATTCCCGGTACGCTTCCTCCACCGCCTCCCCCAGCGGGTACATGTCCGCATTGCCCACATGAATGGTGCCCAGCAGGTAAATTTGGCGGCCTTCCCCGTCCCGCACCCGGTACACCAAGGGATGGGATTCGGCGCTGGCATAGCTGGTCTGCAAAAGCAGGGCGGCGGCCAGCAGCCCGGTCAGCAATCGTTTTTTCATTTTAAATCTCCTTTACCGCATCCTGGCCGGATGCGCGTTTTCAGCCCGGAAGGCCTCCAGCGGCGCCCGGTCGCGTCCCCTTTGCAGGGCCAGCAGAAGCAGCGCCAGCAGAAAAGGGGCCAGCCGCAGCGCGCCGTCCGGCACGCCGAAGCCCAGACGAAGCAATTCTTCCGCTCCGGCGCGGAAAAGCCCCAGCAGCGCCGCGGCCAAGGCAAGGGGAAGGGGCTTCCATTTGCCCGTTTTCGCGGCCGCCAGGCAAAGCAGCCCCATGCCGCCCACGCCCCATTTCAGCTGCCAGCCCGCGCCCAGCGCAATAAGCGCCGCCAAGCCGCCCAGGCCGCCCAGAAAGCCGAAAATCACAGCGCCCAAGCACTGCATGCCCCGCGCCCGGACGCCCTGCCGCCGGGCATACTCCAAATCCTGGCCGCACAGGCGAAGGCCCGCCCCCAGCCTTGTATGGTACAAAAGCAGCCAGGCAAGCAAAAGCGCGCACAGGCTGAGCGGCAAAAACACCGTCACGTTTTCGCCGTTTACCAGCAGTTGAAACGCCCTGCGGCTATAGCTCACGCCGCCCAGCCACCGGGCCGCCAGCATAGCCAGGGCCGTGGCCAGGCCGCCCAGGGCAGCGCCTGAAAACACGCCGTCGCCCTTGAACCGGGCGGGCAGGAAAATTAGCAGCGCATAGGCCGCCCCCACGCCGCCGGCTATGAGCAAGCACAGCCAAAGGGGACCATGGGAAAAAAGCGTGCCCGCCAGGCCGCCCAGCAGCATAACGCCCTCCAGGGCAAAGGCCAGCATGCCGCACTGCCCGGCAAACAGCGCGCCCAGGCCGCCCAGCGCCAGCGCGGAAACCGTGAGAAAGGCAGACGTAGCAAAGGTCATTTTTCCTCCTCTCCTTTCCTGCGCCGGAAAATGGGCAGCAGCGGGAGCGCGGCCAAATACAGGACCAGCGCCAATGCCGCTTCTCCCGTTTCCGGCGGGAAAAGGGCCGCGCTCAGCGTTTGCGCGCCCTGGCTCACATGGGAAATAAGCAGGCCCCAAAGCAGCGACATTTCCATTTGCCCGCCGCCCAGCATGGCGGCCGCCAGCCCTTGCAGGCCAAGGCCCGTAAAGGCCGCCTCCAGCCCCGGAAGCGCCGCTAAGCCGCCCTGCAGAATGTGCAGTCCGCCCGCCGCGCCGCACAAAAGGCCGGACAGGCTCAGGGCAAGCGCCGCCGTTTTTTCCGTCTGGATGCCCGCGTAACGGGCCACAGCCTCAGAATTGCCTAAAATGCGCATTTCAAACCCGGACCCGGTAAGGGCAACATATAAACACGCAAGCACGGCGAGCGCGCCCCCGATTTCCAAGCACGCAAGGGAAAGGTCCGGCCAGACGTTTTCCTGCAAGGCCGCGCCCTGGGCCATGGCCTGCGCGGCGTAAAGGCCCAGCCAGGAAATGAGCGCGGTGGACAGCGCCTCATGCACCCGAAGCCGGGCTTTCATCCATCCCGGCAACGCGCCGCCAAGGCAGCCGAGCAATGCGGAAAAAGCCAGCGCCACCGGCCAGGGAAGGCCGTTATTTAGGCACAGCACCGCCGCGCCTGCGCCCAGGGCGTATTGCCCCGCCAGGCCCAGATTGTAAAGCCCCGCCTGCCAGGCCAGGGCCGCGGCCAGGGAAAGCAGCGCCGCGGGCACGGCCCGGCACGCTTCCAGGTATACGCCGTCCCGGCTGCCCGCCGTCAGCAGCGGCAGCAGCCCTTCTGAAAACGCCAGGTCCCAGGCCTGGGAAAATCCCTTCCCCTGGAACAGCAAAACCGCCAGCAGCACCAGGAAAAGCAAAAGCAATCCCGCAGCCAGGCAGCAAAACAGCCGAAGAAGCATCCTGATCCCTTTATTCCTCATCGAACTGCTCCTCCCGGCCTTGCCGCCTCTCCCCCGTCATGTACAGGCTCAATTCCCGTTCATGAATGAGCCCGGCCTCAAATTCGCCCACGATCTCGCCCCGGCACAGCACCAATATGCGGCCGCCCAGCGCCAATGCCTCCCGGATATCCTCCGTAATGAGCAGCACGGCCCGGCGGGTGTTGCGGAAGGCAATGAGCCGGTCCCAAATATCCCGCGCCGCCTCTTTGCTCAGGCCCAGGGTGGGGTCCAGCGCAATCAGCGCGTCCGGATTGCGCTCCATTTCCCGCGCCAGCACGCAGCGCTGCTTTTCCTCCGCCGTCAGGCTGTCCGCCGGGGCGGCGGCGCCGTTTGCGGGGTAGGCGTTCATGCTGTCCAGCATATCGTCCGCGAAGCGGCGCATTTCGCCGTGCTTCAAAAATCCGCTTTCCCGGTAGGCCGCGTCCCGAAGGAAGCGCAGGCACACATTTTCCGCCGCCCGGCTGAGGGAGGAAAAGCCATAGTTCATCTTGGGCCCCGGCGCGAACCCCAGGCCCAGCCGCAGCCGGTCCCGCACGGAGGCGGAGGTGATCTCCTTGCCTTTCAGGCGCACCCGGCCCCGCGCCAGCGGCAGCATGCCCGCCAGGGCGGCGGCCAATTCCTCCTGCCCGCTGCCTGGCACGCCCACCACCGCCGTGATTTCTCCGGCCCGCGCTTCCAGCGACGCGCCCCGCAGCACCCGACGGCCCCGGCGTTCCTCCGTATACGTTAAGTCCCTGGCCTCCAGCGTCACGCTGCCCACGGCCATTTCCTTTGGGTCCGCCGGCGGCATGAAAAGCAATTGTTCCTTGGGCGTCAATTCTGTGCAGGCGTCGGCCAGGCGGGCCGTTTCCGGACGCGACGTAAGCAGCAGCACGCTTTTTCCTTCCTGCTGATTCCGCCGCAGCAGGGGCAGCAGGTTTTCCATTTCCAGGGGCGTCAGCGCCCAGTCCGGCTCCTCTAAAATCAAAAATTCCTTATTTTGCAGCAGCGCCCGAAGCAGCTGCGCCAAGTACCGTTCCCCTACGGTCAAATCCGCTCCCCGCGCGTCCAGGTCCACCGGCAGTCCCGCGCCGCGGGCCGCTTCCTCTATGGCCTGCCGGGCCTTCTTTTTCTGCCGCGGCATGCCGGGGAGCAAACGAAGCTGGTCCAGCACCGTCATATCCTCCGCCATCCCGGAATGGCAAAAAATTACGGCAATTCCCATATCCAGGGCTGATCGCGGCGAAGAAAGGGCCATGCTTTCTCCCTCGATCAAAACATCGTAGCGCTGCTTCGGGGCAAGGCCGCCCAACAGCCGGGCCAGGCCATGGATCAGCTGTTTTTCCGCCAGCGCGGCGTGGATTTCTCCCTTTTTCACGCGCAGGGACGCCTTGTCCATGCTGACCTCCAACGCATACCTTTCCATGAGCCTCTCCCCTCCTTTTTGTCCTGTGCGGCCACAAGCGCACTTCGCCTGCCTAAGCAATATTATACCATGATGGTCGGCGTCTTTCCCTTCGGGAGCCGCCGACACGCGCCAC
>CAMOHY010000020.1 GCA_946615495.1 uncultured Clostridia bacterium | reverse complement strand
TCAAAGCCAGCAGGCCCAGGAAGATGAAATTGAACTTGTCAAAGATATGTTCGCCAACAGAGCGCTTGATTTTCCGTGCGTGATTGTGTTCTTTTACCACGGCTTTCGCTGTATTGCTCATCTTTTCTGCACCTCCTTCTTACCAAATACCGTTGTCGCTGATCTTCTTGGAAATGGCGTTGGTGGTCAGCACCAGGATCAGGGCGATCACGTTTTTGAAAAGGCCCACGGCGGTGGACTTGGCCAGACCTGCGTTGCTCAGGTTCTTAAGGCCCAAATCGTACGTGTACACGCCCAACACGTTGGCCACGCGGTACACGGCGTCGTTCATCATGTTGTACACCTGGTCGAAGTTATCGTTCAGGATGGAGCCGGACTGCAGAATCAGCATGATGGTGATGGTGGGGAAAATGGAAGGAAGGGTAATGTACCACACGCGCTGGAACCGGGTGGCGCCGTCAATCAGCGCCGCTTCGTACATTTCCTGGTCAACGCCCGCCAGGGCAGCCAGGTAAATGATGGAGCCCCAGCCAACGCCCTTCCAGATGTTGGTGACAACCAGCACCCAGCGGAAGGTTTCCACCCGGCCCATGTAGTAATACGGTTCGCCGCCCAGGGCTCTCGTAATGGCCGCGATAGGACCGGTGGAGGGAGACAGAAGCTGAATGAACAAGCCGGACAGCGTGACCCACGAAATGAAGTGGGGCAGGTAGGACAGCGTCTGCACCACTTTCTTATACCGTTCGTGCCTGAGCTCATTGAGCAGCAGGGCCAGAATGATGGGCATGGGGAAACCAACCAGCAGGTTCATCAAGCCCAGAATCAGCGTATTCCAGAAAGCGTTCCAGAACACCGGCTGATTGAACACATCCTGGAATACGGCGTAGAAGGGCTGCGCCCAGGCGGAGCCGATGATGCCGTTCTTCAGCTTGAAGTCCTTGAAGGCGATCTGCACGCCGTACATGGGAATATACTTGAAAATAATCAGCACGACGACGCTGGGAATCAGCAGCAGCACCAGATACCGGCAGCGCCAGTATTGCTGCATGAGCCGCGTGAAGTAATTACCTTTTAGGTGCGGCGTCCCATTGGTGGTGGATGCCTTGGTGCTCATGTTGTCCATCATCCTTCCTGTGTTCTTGATTCATGCGTTACAAGATACGATCAAACACCGGTTTTGTCCCGATGTGAATCAACTGTTCAAAGGGCGAAGCGGCCGTAAAGAATAGGGTAAAATGCTGATTGCTTAAAGGATACGCGCCGCCCATGCGGAAAAGAACGTTGTGCTTGGCGAAGGCGGGCGAAAGGGAAATGCAATCCCCCTTGGCGTTGACGGCCTGCACATGGCCCGCGCACACCGTCATGCTGCCCCCCGGCACGGCGTCCATAAGAAAATTCTCATTGCGCAGCTTGCAGCCCGGCAAAACGCCCCATTCCAGGCGGATGGGCACGCCGCTGAGCCCCTGGGCGGCGATGCGCACATCCACGCCGTCGCCAGAGCGCTCCACATCCGCCGTAATGGAAAGCGAATCCGAAATCAGCTTTTTACGGGTGTTGGCGTTATCCATGGCCCACCAGTCCTGGGTGGCCGGGCCGTCGCCCTCAAAGGGCAGGTAATACCAGCTGTCCATCCGGGCGGATACGCGGAAGCCCCGTTCGGTTTCCTCAATGGCCTGCGGAACAAAATTGCGCTTTTCGCACACATTGCCGTAAAGCACCAAATAAACCACGTTTTCGCCATTTTGGAAGTAAAGAAAATTCGGCTTGCCGGCCATGACCGTGCAGGAAGCGTTGCTCCAGCGCATGCGGCCGATGCCGGATTTTTGAAACAGCCGCTTTCCCTGCTCAATGCGGGAAAGATCGGGCTTGCGCCTTTTGCCAAAGGCCTCCAGGTCCGGATACAGGGCAAGCCACTCCAGGCCGCGGGGAACGCGCCCGTGGGCCGCGGCGGACGCATAGCAGTATTCGCTGTACGCCGCCAGCTCCTCGTCCCCGGCCAGGTAGCCCGCCAGCAGATACAGGCTGTAGTAATTATCAGGATATACCTTTTGCCCGTAATCCTGCCGGGTGGAGTTGTAGGTGAACACCGAACCGTCCGGATCGATGTAGGAAAGCATCATATACAGATTGCTCCGGGCCGCCTCCAGATAGGTCCTGTCCCCCGTGGCCAAAAACAGCCTGAGCATCTGGTCATCATTCACGGCGTTGTAGGTGCCGGTGCTCCGCTCGGCAAATTCGCCGTTTTCGTCAATGTCCAGCCCTTCACCCAAATACACATCCGCCTTGCGGGAAAAATCCTCCCGGCCGCAAATGCGGGCGGCGTGCTTCAGGCAAGCTGAAATGGCCCAGCGGTGATTGGGGGTATGGAACCCGCCGTTCATCACCCCTTCGCAGCAGCTTTCCAGCAATTGCCGCATAAGGGGGCGCAGCCAGGCGGTATCCGCCTCCTCCCGCTTTTCCAACAGCAGCCAGGCGTTGATAACGTCGTTCATGGTAAAGGCCGTATCCGGGGCGGAGGCAAAATTGCAGCTTACCAGGTCCAGGCAGCCGCCGGGGCGCTGATGGCCAAGCAAATAGGAAAAAGCAGCCGATAAGGCATTCTTTACCGTATCGCTGAGGAAATAGCCGCTTTGAGGAACAAGATACGCCACGCAAAGATGAGCCAGCAGAGAACCGCAATGCCGGGTGTCGATGAAGCCGTTTTCCTCCACAAAAGCGCCGAAGGATTCGGCCTGCTCATTCCGCACCTGAATGGACAGAATGCGCGCGGTCTCTTTGTCGTGTTGTGCCAGCATTTCTTCAAAATGTGTCATTGTTCCCTCCGTCATTTGCATCGCATGTTAAAAACGGCAAAAAATCTGCCATTCAATATTATTATTTTACATAAAAAAGCGGGGCTTGTCAATATAGAATTTGTGATATTGGGGATATTTTTTGGTAATATTTAGAGCAAGTAAGAAAAATTCCTCTCCCGACGTCAAAACCGGACCCGCAAGGTTTGTATCTCAAAGGGATGCAGCATCAGCTTCACCTTTCTTCCCTTTGCCAGGAACGCTTCTTCTCCCTCATCCATGGAGGAAAGGAAGACTTCTCCTTCCCTGGGCAGGCATAAAGCGGCCTCCGCCGTTTCCCCCATACTCTCGTACAGGCGCAGGATCACGCCGCCGCCGTCCTGAGCCGGCTTTACCGTTTCCAGAATGGCGCTGCTTTCCCCATCCATATAAAAGCCTGTGTGCTTTTGACAGCTTCCGGGCAGAACGGATAGGGGAACATTGAGCTCATAACCGGCCCGAACCGTTCCGGAAGTTCTGAAGGGACCTTGAATCAGGCGCAGGGCGTACGTAAAGCGATGCCGCCCCCGGTCACAGGTGTCATCGGGAACCAGAGGCGCGCGAAGCAGGGTCAGGGCCATTTCTCCCCGTCCGGTGGACAGGCCGTAAAGCCCGTTATTGAGCAGGGCGAAGCCCCGGTTTCCTTCGCAAAGAGCGCTGAAGCGGTGATTGCTCACCTCATACCGGTCCGCCGCAAAGGGATGGGACCGGTGGCAGGGACGCTTCACATGGCCGAATTGAATTTCATGAATGGCCTCGTCGCACAGGATATTGCTTTCAAAATGCGCTTTGAGCATTTTTCTTCGCTCCTGCCAATCCACTTCGGTTTCAAATTCCACCTGCGGCTCCCCGGCCCGCAGCCGGATCACCTGCCGGGCCGTGCTTTCGCCAAAGGAATAGTTTACGGTGATTTCTGCGCAGAATTCGGTTTGTTTTGTCAATTCTGTCGTTCCCTGAACCGCGTCCGGCATATAACCGCTTTCCCATTCCCGGTCCATTTCCCAGGCGTCGTACACCGTCTGAACGTTTTTATACAGCCGCCAATCGTTCATAAGCTGGCCATCGGAAAGCATCTCCAGGCCGCTTTGCCGGTCCATTAGGCTGCTGATTCTGCCCCGGCGGTCGATCTCCGCCCGCAAAAAGCCGTTTTGAATTACGTACACATCCGCCGTTTCCTGAGCACTCACCCGGTCCTTGGGCGTATCCTCCGCCTCGCTCATTGATACGGCGCCCATGGGCGGAACGGAAACGTATATTTCCCGTCCATCAGGCAGCGCTGCCCAGCCTTTCCTTGCCCATGGCAGGGAATTGGCAAAAACATACCCGTTTCTATTGTTAATGCCGTAAACCTTCCGCCGCCATTCATCGCAAATTGGCTGCCACTGCGTCCAAATACCGCGCAGCGCTTCCTCTGCTTCCTTATGCACCCGCGCAATGCCCACACCGCCCGCGATATCATGGAACTGATTTATCATCAACGTTTTCCAGCTCTCATGAAGCGGCTTCTTCCATGCTTCCCAATCCGTCGCCGGCAGCTGGGCAAGCAGCGCTTCCGCCTCCCGCAGCGCGTTTTCCGCCCGGCGCATTGCGGCCTTTTGCCGCCGCTGCACCGAATAGGTGCCCCGGTGCCAGGCCAGATACAGTTCGCCCACCCAGCGGTTTTTCTGCGCCTGGCGGGAGGTTTCCTCAAAGAAGCCTTTCAGGGTGCCCCATTTGGCGCGGGGCGCCCCCTCCAAATCGTGCAGGCGGCGTATCATTTCCAGCATATCCCGGTCCGCGCCGCCGCCGCCGTCGCCATAGCCGAAGGAATAGAGCATGGTATCGATATTCCGGCGCTGGCTGCGGTCCGTTTCCCAGCGCTTATACAGCAATTGGGGATTCACCGGCGCGTTGGCCTTGAAGAAGGACAGCGCTTCCACGGTGGACCCATCCATGCCCTCCCAGATAAAATTCTGGTAGGGAAAGCGCTGGGTTTCCGGATCGGCCCGCAGCAGCTTTTCCGTGGCAAAATAACGGATGCCCAGCTTTTTGAAAATCTGGGGCAGCACGGCGGAATAGCCAAAGGTGTCCGGCTGCCAGGCCACCTGCGCGTCCCTGCCGAATTGGCGGCGGAACCATTGCTTGCCATACATCAGTTGGCGAATCAGGCTTTCCCCGGAGGGCATATTGGTGTCGCATTCCACATAGAACGCGCCTTCCGGCTCAATCTGGCCCCCCAGGCAGGCTTCCTTTACCCGCTTCCACACTTCGGGATCGCGCTCCATCAACATATCCAGCAGGGCCGGTTCACACAGAAGGAAACGATATTCGGGGTATTCCTCCATCAGCGCAAGCTGGGTGGAATAGGTGCGCACGGATTTATGGTAGGTTTCCTCCAGCGGCCACAGCCAGCCCAGGTCAATATGGGACTGGCCGAACATCCACATGGTGGGCGCGGTGGAGCCATTAACGCAGGAAAGCGCGTCCCGAAGCGCCTCCCTGGCCTGGCGGAAGCTTTCTTCCCGCTGTCCATGGGGCAGTTCAAAATCCGCGATACGGGTAAACTGATCCAGCGCTTCTGCCACCTTCAGCGCCCGCAGGCTGTTTTCCGGCAGCACCTGCTGCAATTGATCCAGCGTTTCCACGTCCAGCATCAGTTGGTAGGCGTCCTCATTCCAAACAGCGATCACGCTTTCCTCCACCGTGCATTGGGGACCAAGAACCGGCGCAATGGCGGGCCGCTCCGGCGGGCAGGGCCCCAGTGTTTCCAATCGGGGACCGTGGCCCGCGTAGCTTTCAATCTGCAGGCGAAAGCTTTCCCCCGCCTTTGCTTCCCGGCTCAGGGTAACGTAAGCGTGCCCCTTATCGATGGAGCCGATGGCTTGGCCGTTTGCGTACACCAATTGTTCCCCGCCCACGCGGGAAAAGAGCACCGTCCGCTTCCCTTCGCAGGCGGCGGGCAGCGTAACCTCTCCGAAAAACCAGCCGTATTCCCACATGCCGCCCCACTGGGTGCCCGCAGGCGCCGGGCAAGCGGGGCGCGCGGCCGCTTCCGCAAAGGTCAGCGTTTCCGGCGAAGAAAAAAACGTAAAATTCACCGTGCCAACCGGCGTATAAAGATGGCGCTTCAATTCTTCCTTCCACATGCGGAAGCGCTGGGCAATCTGCCGCCCTAAATCATACACGATGCGATTCCTCCCCGTACAGTTGGTTCAAGCGCCGGCATTCCGCCCCAATCCACTGCGGAATGAGCGGAAACAGCTCCGTCCAGGGCATGTATAAGCTTTCGTCAAGCTCCCTTTCCTCAAAGCGCAGGGAGGGCGTAAAGGACAGCTTTTCCTTCAAATAACGGATGCTGTGGGCGTCGTCGCTTGGGGCCGGAGTAAACAAATCCTTTCCCGTAGGAGAAAACTCCGCGCAGAAGGGATTGCCAATCAGCACGGGGCCGCCCGCTTCCTTCCCGCAGCACACATCCCACCGGGGAACCAAGCGAAATAAATCGCCCGCCGGCAGGAAGGCATGCTTGCCGGGCTGGCAGAAGGCATGCACGCGGCCCTCCTCCATATCCATCGCCCCATGCAGCCCCGGCACCAGCAGCACCAGATACTTGCCATGGAAGCTGGCCTCCGCGTAGGTAACATTCCCTTCCTTGTCCACCGTTACCCAGATATGCTCCAGGTCGTACATATGCTCAATGTCGTAATCAAAGTAATAGGCGTATTCCACCACAAAAGCGCCGTCGGACGGCACCTGAACCTCCCGCTTGGGAAAAGAAGCGCTTTTTTTCGTTTCATAAAAAACGGTATATCCCACCGCGCGGGGATAGATGGTTTCCCTTTCGTCAAAATGAATACGCGGCGCGTAACGGAGCGCGATGGCTTTCTCTGTTTGCATGGAGCACAGCCTCCCTTTTTTTGTTTGTTCCGTTTGATACTTTTATTATATCGGAATCTCAGGAAAAGTAAAGCAAAAGTTTATCATCACTTTATCAGTATCTAAGCCGGAATGATTGCAAATTTCCGCCGGATATGGTATGATTCTTTCATCAAAAATCAGGAAGGGAGCCCGCGTCCATGGAAAAGAAAAAAAAGCGCCTCATCATTTTTACCGATATCGGCGATACCCTGATCGACGAAGGCACTGAGGTGCGCAATGAAAACGATGTGGTGATTCACGCCTCCTGCATTCCCGGCGCGAAGGAAACCTATTTGCGCCTGCACGAAGCGGGCTACACCATCGTAATGGTGGCGGACGGAATGACCCCTTCCTTCCACAACACCATGGAAGAAAACGGCCTGGAACATATTTTTTCCGCCTGGATCATTTCCGACGCCGTGGGCGAGGATAAGCCCAGCCCCCGCATGTTTGAGGCGGCCATGCGGGCCGTGGGCCTGGAGGATGGGGACAAACGCCGCGTCCTCATGATCGGCAACAATGTTTCCCGCGATGTTCGGGGTGCCAACCGGTTCGGCCTCATCTCCGTGCTCATCGACTGGTCCAAGCGCCGCCCCTTTACCGAGGAAAGCCCCGACGACCACGCGGACTACCGCATTCACACGCCCGAAGAGCTGTTTCCGCTGGCGGAACGGCTGGAAGCGGAATTAAAAGAATAAAACCCCGCTCTGCCGCACGCAAAAAAGACGAAGCTTTTACTGCTTCGTCTTTTTTATTGAATCGGCGTTTATTCCGCCTTCACAATTTGCAGATTGATGTGCATATCTTCAATCTTGTCCCGGTACTCCTGAGGAATGGATTCATCCGTAATAACAGCCTGAAACTGGTTCAAGGTGGCGTAGGTGAGCAGGCTGGTAACGCCGAATTTGCTGCCGGTAATGAGCAGCACCGCCTTTTCCGAATGGGTCACAGCGCTTTTTTTGATGGAATATTCCAGCGGACTGGAATTTGTTACCCCCGTCATGGAGGCGCCGGTGGCGGCCATGAAAGCGATGTTGGTGTTCATATGGTTCAAAAACGCCGCGGAATCCTCGCCGGTAATGGAATAGGTTTTCCGGTGGATTTCGCCAGGGACCACGATCAGGCGGATATTTTCGTGCTCCAGGGCCTGCACCATCACCTCGATGTTGTTGGTGATGACGGTGATATGCTTATCCTGGATAGCTTCCACGATATGGGCGGTGGTGGTGCCGGAATCAATAAAAATGATATCGCCATCGTGCACCATGCGGCCCGCGGCCAGGCAAATAGCCCGTTTGGCGCTGCTGGGGCGGCTGCTGCGCACCGAATAAGGCACCAGGTCCGGCACCTGGTCCACCGCTTTCACGCCGCCGTACACCTTTTGCATCCGGCCAGACTGGATGAGCTCCGCCAGGTCCCTCCGCACCGTGTTCATGGATATGCCAAAAGTGTCCCGCAGTTCTTCCATGGTGGCGGACCCATGGGAGAGGATATAGCTTTCCATTTCCGTCAAGCGCCTGGACTTCATAACGAGCACCTCATTTGTTCAATTATGCTACGTAAATTATACACATCTCATTCAAAATTAGCAAGATAGGAAACAATTAAAGAGTCAATATTTTACAATTTGTTCAAAAAATAATCAACCGGGCCTGGCATTTTGCCATAACCCGGTTCATTCGTTGATTCTTATTCACCCATTAATTCCGTCAGCATCAAAAACACAAGGCCCTGGCCGTACGCAGTGGGCTGAATGGGTATATTCCGGTAAAAATCCAAATCGTTTCCCATGGGAGTGCCGTAGGATACGCCTTCCACCAGTCCGTCCGGCGCGATCATGCCGATAACGCCCTGGGCCGCCTTCATGGCCTGTTCCCGGCAGTCAAGCAAGCCCAGGCGGCAGCCCTTGAGCAAGCCGTAGGCGATGGCCGCGCTGGCCGAGGTCTCCAAATAGCTGTCCGCATGGTCCAGCAGCGTATGCCAAAGGCCCGTTTTTTCATCCTGCAGCGCAAGCAGCGCGCGGCACTGTTCCTTCCACGTTTCCTCCACAGCGCGCTTGACCGGGTCGCCCTGAGGCAGCCACTGGGCAAATTCGATGGCCCCCGCCGTGATCCAGCTGTTGCCGCGGGCCCAGAAGGCTTCGCCGAAATGGTGGCGGCCCAGGAAGCACCAGCCGTGGTACCACAGGCCGTTCTGATCGCAATGGAGATATTTGATATGCAACAGGAACTGATACTTGGCTTCATCCTGCCAGGCCTGGCATTGCAGGGCGCAGCCCGCCCGGTAAAGGAACAGGCAGGTCATGAACAGGGTGTCGTCCCACAATTGCTGTTCATTTATGCAGTCGCTGGTGATATGCTGGAAGCCGCCCTCCTGGGTGCGGGGCAGGCCGTTCATCACCCACTCCGCCCATGCCTGGATATAAGGCCGGTATGCTTCGTTTCCGGTGATCTCATACAGCATTGTTAAACCCAGCATCGGCGCGGTCGTGTTAATATTTCGTCCCGGCAGGCCACGGGCAATGTGGCCGTCGTACCAATCCTTTATCTCCTTTAGCAGCGCCTCATCCCCGGAGGCCTTAAACACCTTCAGCATGGCATACATAGCCACGCCCTGAGGCCATTCCCAAGTGGCCAGGCTCAAGTGGTCATCCCACCTGCCGTCGCCCTTGCTTTCCTTCAGCCGGTTCAGCACCAGCTTTGCCGTTTGCCGGTAATCCATGCGCTCATTCTCCTTCCTAACCAATAGGAAACAACAGTCCTCTTGATGATAGCAAGCGCGCCCCGGCTTGTCAAGCCTTGAAGGGCAAATGGACGAAAAATTGCCGCCGCGCATTGACAAAGCCGCCTGCATCCATATAATAAAAGTGCCTGCTCCCGGCAAAATACATCAAGGAGGCCCTCCGCTATGGCCCTGAGCCTGTATGACCAGCTTTCCCTTGAAGGGAAGAACCTGTTTCAAGACGCTTACGCCTGCCTGCGCGCGGGCTATGATCCCAGCACCCATTTTGTCAGCATGAAATATGATGGCGTTGTGAGCGTCAGCGTGCGGGAAACCGCTTATTATGCCCTGGCCCTGATGATGCGGGACGAGCCAGGCGCCTGGGAAACCATTGAATCGCTCTGCCGGGCCATCATTTCCCTGCAAATTGACAGTCCGAAGGAGATTTTTCACGGCGTTTTCCGCCATTCTCCCCATGAGCCCTTGCCGCCCTCCGGGCAAATGGATTTTCGCAGGCTCAATTTGTATGGCCGCTATTGGGCGGACTGTACCCATGAGCGGGTGACGGACCGCTTCCATCAAAAGCTGCAGGCTTCCCCCAGCCTGCGGCAGCATACGGCGGAAATCGAAGCGCTGCTGGACGGTGCGCTCATTGAGACCGTGCCGGTGGTCTGGCGCACGTATGAACCCAATATCCGCGAGTTTGTGCTCATGTGCTTTGCCATGCTGCTGTGCCACGGCGGCGAAAGCATGTCCCCCGCGCTTTCCAAAGCGCTGCAAAAAAGCGCGCGCCTTGCCATGGAAGGGGCCATTGTCCGCAGCCAGAGCCAGTTTACCCCTTTGAATACCAACATCCAGTGCATGCACATTTTCCTGCTGGATTTCTTTGGCGAATACCTGCAGGAGCCTTCCTGGCGGGAGTACGCCCTTTCCTATGCCCAGGGTATGCTGGACCGCTACCGGGAATACCACGCCTGCGCCGAGTTCAATTCCCCCACTTATTGCGGGGTGGACCTGTCCACCCTGGGCTTCATCCGGCGCTACAGCAAAAGCGGCGCGCTCAAAGCCTTGGCCCAGGAGCTGGAGGAGGGCATTTGGCGGGATATGGCGGAATTTTATAACCCCGCCATGCGCAATTTCTGCGGGCCTTATTCCCGCGCCTACGAGCTGGATATGAGCGTCCACACCTGTTTTTGCGATATGCTGTATCTGGCCTTGGGTGAAAAACGGTTTCCCTGGCACCCCTTCTCCATCGAGAGCGTCATTAATCCCCTGACGCTGCTGGGCGATATCCGCATTCCAGAGGACGCGAAGCAGGCTTTTTTGACGCCCAAGCAGGATGTTTCCATCTGCCGCCGCTTCCGCGAGCTTTCCGAGCGGGGCGACCCGGAAAACAACAGCGCTCTTTGCACCGCCACGGCCTGGATCACCCCAGGCCTCATGGCGGGCGCCATGTCCGGCAGCGAAAACCCCAGCTATCAGCTGCATCCCCTGGTGGTTTTTTGGCGGCAAAAGCAGGGAAACGGCACCATCAAGCTGCTGCGCTGCCTGCCGGATGGGCAAATGACCCATCTGCATACCGTGCTGTTTAACGGCAGAACGGACAAAAATCATATCACCATGGACGTGGACGCCCAGGTGTGCCGGGACGTGGATATTTTCTTTGAAGTGGAGTGTGATGGGCTGGACAGCGCCCGCCTCGAAGACGGCGCCTGGCATTTCCCCGGCCTGACCGTTTCCCTTTCCGCCTCCGCGCCAAAGCCCACCCTGCAAAGGATTGACAGCCGGGTGCTCCGCATCGTCTACCCCGCCCGCATCGCTTTGCCGGATACCATGCGGATGCGCTTTGACCTTACGCTGACGCGGAATGAATAAACAATTCAAAAAAGGGCTGTCACCAAACACATTTTTCCGAATGAAAATGGCACAAGATTCTACCAATCTGGTTGGAGTCTTGTGCCATATTTTATAGGTTTTCGTGGCTAATTGGAAAATACTTCCTAATTTGAAGCGATCCCTTTTTAAGCTGCCCTTTATCCCTTTACGTGAATGCGGTTCAGCGCACGCTTTAGCTTGGCTTCGGCCAGAGTAAAATCCCGGTCCTCCCGCTGCAATTGCTCCAATGCCTGCTGAGCGGTGGTTTCCGCGCGCTTGGCCCGCTCCAGGTCGATATCATCGGCCCATTCAAAGGTGACGGCCACCAGGCGCACCTCGTTGCCGTGCACGCTGAGCATGCCGCTGTTGCAGGCGGCCACGCGGGTTTCGCCCTTTTCATCGGTGATGCGGGCTTCGCCAATGGCCAGCGGCACCGCGTAATCGATATGCCGGGGCAGAATGCACACATCGCCGTTTACCGTGCGCACGATGATTTTGGGCGATTCGCCGTCATACACCATTCGGTCCGGAGTCACGATTTGCAAATGGAATGTGGCCATGGTCACTCACCCTTTTTGGCTTTTGCCACCGCTTCATCGATGGTGCCCACAAAGAGGAAGGCGCTTTCGGGCAAATCGTCATGCTTGCCTTCGATAATTTCCTTGAAGCCCCGGATGGTTTCCTTGAGGGGCACATACTTGCCCTCCATGCCGGTGAACTGCTCGGCCACGGAGAAGGGCTGGCTGAGGAAACGCTGCACCTTGCGGGCGCGGGCCACGATCAGCTTATCCTCGTCGCTCAGTTCATCCATGCCCATGATGGCGATGATATCCTGCAATTCCTTATAGCGCTGCAGGATGCTCTGCACGCTGCGGGCCACCTCATAATGCTCATGCCCCACAATTTCCGGGCTCAGGATACGGCTGGTGGAATCCAGCGGGTCCACGGCGGGATAAATACCCAAAGAGGAAATGGCGCGGGAAAGCACGGTCGTAGCGTCCAAATGGGCAAAGGTGGTGGCGGGGGCGGGGTCGGTCAAGTCGTCAGCAGGCACATACACCGCCTGAACGGAGGTGATGGAGCCCTTCTTGGTGGACGTGATGCGCTCCTGCAGGGCGCCCATTTCGGTGGCCAGGGTGGGCTGATAGCCCACGGCGCTGGGCATACGGCCCAGCAGGGCGGACACCTCGGACCCGGCCTGGGTGAAGCGGAAAATGTTATCAATGAACAAAAGCACATCCTGGTTTTCTTTATCGCGGAAATACTCCGCCATGGTAAGCCCGGAAAGGCCCACGCGCATACGGGCTCCCGGCGGCTCGTTCATCTGGCCGTACACCAGGGCGGTCTTGTTGATAACGCCGCTTTCCTTCATTTCGTTGTACAGGTCGTTGCCTTCACGGGTGCGTTCGCCCACGCCCGCGAACACGGACAACCCGCCGTGCTGCTTGGCCACGTTATTGATAAGCTCCATAATCAGCACGGTTTTGCCCACGCCCGCACCGCCAAACAGGCCGATCTTGCCGCCCTTGGCATAGGGAGCGATCAGGTCCACCACCTTGATGCCCGTTTCCAGGATTTCGGCGGAGGATTCCTGTTCTTCATAGGAAGGGGCTGGCCGGTGAATGGGCCAGCGCTCCGCGGTAACGGGGTCCGGCTTTTCATCGATGGCCTGGCCCAGCAGATTGAAAATGCGGCCCAGGCATTCATTGCCCACGGGCACGGTGATGGGGCTGCCGGTGTCCACGGCGTCCAGCCCGCGCACCATGCCGTCGGTGGCGTTCATGGAGATGCAGCGGGCCACGTTGTCGCCGATATGCTGGGCAACCTCCGCCACAATCTTTTTTTCGCCGCTTTGAATTTCAATGGCGTTGAGCAGTTCAGGCAAATGCCCGTCTTCAAACCGGATATCCAGCACAGGGCCGATGACCTGAACCACCTTGCCAATATTTTTTTCGCTCACGCTCTGGTTTCTCCTTTCCGGGAATCAGTTCTCCGCGCCTGCCACGATCTCTGTGATTTCCTGAGTGATGGCGCCCTGGCGCGCACGGTTGTACTTCAGCCGCAGATCGCTTATCATTTCGCCCGCGTTCTTGGTGGCTGAATCCATGGCGTTGCGGCGGGCGGACACTTCGCTGGCAAAGGAATCGCAGGCGGCGCTGTAGAGGCGGCCCGCCAAATAATCGGGCACCACGGCTTCCAGCATTTCCGCCGGGCTGGGCTCATATATGGTAGCCACGGCGCGGGCGTTTTCGCCGCTTTCCTCCGCCCGCTCAATGGGCAAAAGCTGCTCCAATTGCACCTCCTGGGCCATCATGGAGCGGAAGGAGGTGTACACCAGGAACAGCGCGTCAAAATCGCCGTGCTGATAACCCTCGATCAGCCGATTCGCCAACTGAAAACAGCTGCCCACGCTCAAGCCCTCCACATGGCTGAGCGAATCATCCAGGAGGGGCACGTGCATATGCTGAAATTTATCGATGGCCTTTTTGCCCAGGGGAAGCACGGAAAAAGGCCGGTCCTCCGCATGGGCGGCGAGCGCCTTGAACACATTGGCGTTATAGCCGCCGGCCAGGCCGCGTTCGCCCGCGATAACCACATAGCACCGGTTCTTTTCTTCCCGCAATTCCAGGAAGGGCGTGCTTTTTTCATCGCACTGCATCACGGCCTCCTGAAGCGCTTCACGGGAAATGGCGGCGTAGGGCTTGCTGTTTTCCATGCGCTCCTTGGCGCGGCGAAGCTTGGAGGTGGCCACCAGCTGCATCGCCTTGGTGATCTGCATGGTGCTTTCCACGCTTTTGATGCGCAGCTTGATGGCCTTCATGGACGATCCTGCCATGCTGGTGCCTCCTTACTGCTTGGTTTTCAAAAAGTCTTTGGTAAAGCTGTCCAAAGCCGCCTTCAGCTTTTCTTCCGTTTCGGGAGCCAGCAGGCCCGTATCCCGGATGGCCGAAAGCACATCGCCATGCTGGGCAGCCAGGCGCTGATACAGGCTTTCCTCGTATTCCGCCACGTCCTTCACTTCCACGTCCTTGAGGTAATCATGGGTGACGGCGTAGAAAATGCACACCTGATTTTCAACCGCCACAGGATGGTTGCGGTTCTGCTTGAGCACCTCCACGATGCGGGCGCCCTGAGCCAGACGGGCCTTGGTGTCCGCGTCCAGATCGGAGCCGAACTGAGCGAAGGACTGCAATTCGCGGTACTGGCTGTAAATCAGCTTCAGGCTGCCTGCCACCTTTTTCATGGCCTTGATCTGGGCGTCGCCGCCCACGCGGCTGACGGAGATACCGGGGTCGATGGCGGGCATGATGCCGCTGTGGAACAGCTCCGTTTCCAGGAAAATCTGGCCGTCGGTGATGGAAATTACGTTGGTGGGAATATAAGCGGACACGTCGCCAGCCTGAGTTTCAATAATCGGCAGCGCGGTAATGGAGCCGCCGCCATACTTCTGGTCCACCCGCGCGGAGCGCTCCAGCAAACGGCTGTGCAGATAAAACACGTCGCCGGGGAAGGCTTCACGTCCCGGAGGACGGCGGATGAGCAGGGACAGGGCGCGGTAAGCCACGGCGTGCTTGCTCAGGTCATCATAAATGATGAGCACATCCTTGCCCTGATCCATGAAGTATTCCGCCATGGCGCAGCCCGCGTAAGGCGCGATGTACTGCAGGGGCGCCGGCTCGCTTGCGGAAGCGTTGACCACGGTGGTGTATTCCATCGCGCCCGCCGCTTCCAGGGTGTCTACCAGCTGAGCCACGGTGGACATCTTCTGGCCGATGGCCACATAGATGCAGATAACGCCGGTGCCCTTCTGGTTGATGATGGTATCCTGAGCGATGACGGTTTTACCGGTCTGCCGGTCGCCGATAATCAATTCGCGCTGGCCGCGGCCAATGGGGATCATGCTGTCGATGGCCTTGATGCCGGTCTGCAGGGGAACGGACACCTTTTTGCGCTGGATGATGCCGGGGGCGTTGCGCTCAATGGGCCGCATTTCCTTGGTGTCCATGGGGCCCTTGCCGTCAATGGGCTGGCCCAGGGCGTTCACCACGCGGCCGATCATTTTTTCGCCCACAGGCACGGAAACAACCTGGCCCGTGCGCTCCACCGTGTCGCCTTCCCGGATGCCCTCATCGGTGCCCAGCATAACGATAGCCACCGAGTTTTCCTCCAGGTTCAGGGCCATGCCGTATTCCCCGTTGGGGAATTTCACCAGTTCATTGGCCATGCACTGGTCCAGGCCGGTAGCGCGGGCGATGCCGTCGCCGATCATGATGATGGTGCCGGTGTCGCTCTGGGAAATTT
>CAMOHY010000019.1 GCA_946615495.1 uncultured Clostridia bacterium | reverse complement strand
GGCACGCTGCCCTGGTTGATGCGCTGGGCCAGGCCCTCCGCCACGGCGGATTTGCCCACGCCCGGTTCGCCGATAAGCACAGGGTTGTTTTTCGTGCGCCGGGACAGAATCTGCACGATGCGCTCAATTTCGTTCACCCGGCCGATCACCGGGTCCAGCTCGCCCTTTTCGGCGGCCTCGTTCAGGTTGCGCCCATATTTTTGCAGGCAGGAATCATTGCCGCTGGAGGCTGCGCCCGCGGGTCCTTCCCCGGCGCTGCCCAGGGCGTCCTGCACGCTTTTTCTCAGTTTTTCAATATCGCACCCCATGCCGGTGAGCACCCGCATGGCTACGCTTTCCTCATCAACCAGCAGCGCCAGCCAGAAATGGCCCGCCGTCACGTAGGGATGGCCCAGGCGCTGGGCTTCCCGCACGCTGTTTTCCAGCAGCTTTTTGACCCGCGGGGTCAACTCCAGCTGGGAGGGGGTGTGGCCGCCCGTGCCGGTGATTTGCTTTACGTTTTCAATCACCGTTTCGGGAATCACGTTGTCCGGCAGGGCGGGGGCGTCGCTGCGGGCTTCCCGCAGCAGGCCGATCAAAAAGTGTTCGCTGCCCACATAGGCGTGGCCCAAATCCACGGCAGCCTTCTGGGCGGCGGCGATCACCCGCTGGGCCCGTTCATTGAATCGTCCAAAAATCGGCATTTAGCTGTTTCCTCCGTCGTTTAATGCTTTGCGGATCAGTTCACTGCGGTAAGCGTCCGCCTCCTTATCGCTGAGCGCCGCCCCGGCGGCCTTTTGCACGTGGGCCGGCTGTACGCCGGTGAGCAGGGAATCGCAGGTGTTGATTGATACGGGCAGCTTTTCCATGGAAGCGCCCAAGCGAAGATTGCTCCAATGCACCATAAATTCCTTAATGGGCATGCGCCGGGCGTTGCATAGGATTCCGTAGGAGCGGAAAAGCTGATCCTCGAACGCAACGGCGTCCTTATCCCAGGCTTTTTTGCGGAATACCTTTTCCATTTCCGCCATTTGCCGGGCGGTGGCAGCGACGGCGTCCATAATTTCCTTTTCCGTGCGGCCCAGCGTTACCTGGTTGCTCAGCTGATACAGGTTGCCCTGGGCTTCGCTGCCTTCGCCGTAAATGCCCCGCAGGGTCAAGCCCAGCTTGGCGGCCAATTGGTTCACCTTGCCCATCTGCTTGAGCAGGGTGAGCATGGGCAAATGCAGCATCACCGAGGCGCGCAGTCCGGTGCCGGTGTTGGTGGGGCAGGCGGTCAAATATCCCCATTGGGAATCAAAGGCGAAGGACAGAGTCTTTTGCAGCTCATCGTCGATGGAGAAAGCGTTTTCCGCCGCCTCATCCAGATTTTCCCCGGCGCTGATGCCCTGGATGCGCAAATGATCCTCTTCGTTAATCATGATGGATATTTTCTGGTCGCCCCGCACCAGCACCGCGCCGCTTTCGCCATGCTCCATCAAATCGGGGCTGATGAGGTGCGCTTCCACCAGCGCTTTTTTCTCGTTTTCCTCCATGCCGCGCAGGGGCAGAAAGGTGTAAGCCTGGGGCAAAGCGCGCAGGGCTTCCAGGGTGCGCTGCACGCATTCCTCGCCCTGGGCGGCGGAAATGCGGCTGCGGAAGGGCAAATCTTCATAATTCCGGGCCAGCCGGACCCGCGATGTAAGCACGATTTCGCTCATTCCTGGGCCTCCTTAGCGGGGGTCATAGCCCGCAGCTCATCCCGCAGCCGGGCGGCCTCCTCAAAGTTTTCCTCCGCCACAGCGGCCTCCATGCGGGCGCGCAAATCCTCCATCAGGGTTTGGCGGGCCTGCTCCTCCTCGCTCACCGGCGGCCTGCGGCCAGCGTGCTGGGTGCGGCCCTGCATGCGGGTGATGAGCGGCGTCAGCTCCTTGCGGAAGGCTTGGTAGCAGCCTGCGCAGCCCAGCATGCCCGTTTTTTGGAAGGCGGCATAGGTCTGCCCGCAATGGGGACACACCGCGTCCGAGGTTTGATTTTTGGCCGTCATGGCAGACAGAACGGCGGCCAGCACGGCCTGCAAATCGCCGCTTTCATATTTTTTCAGGCATTCCCGGCATAGATGCCGGGTGATGGATTCCCCGTTGATGACGGTGGTCATCATTACTTCGGCCTGATTTTTTCCGCATTCTTCGCAGAGCATCGTTTTCCTCCTTTCTCCGGCGTTTTTATAGTATGCGCCGGAGAGCGCGTGGGTACGGCGGCAAATTCATCCGTTTTCCGCCGCTTTGCGCTGCTGCATCACCGTGAGCAGCATGCACTTGAATATTTTGGCGCGCTGTGCGTCCTTGACTGCTTCCGGCACAGGCCCGCTCAAAGCCTGGGGCGAAAGGGCGGCGGCCATCAGCTGGGCCGCTTCCTTGGACACCACCTTGCGCTCCGCCAGCTGAGCGCAGAGCACCTGGGCCGCCTGCGCATCCAGGCTGTCGCCCACCCGTTCCCGCAATAAATAATTCAAATGGTCGCCGCTGGTCTGCCGCACCCGCACGATGCGGATAAAGCCGCCGCCGCCCCGCTGGGACGAGGTGACGTAGCCGTGGTCCGGCGTAAAGCGGGTGGCCAGTACATAATTGATCTGGGAGGGAGCGCAGTGAAAATACTCCGCCAGCTCATTCCTCTTCAGCTCCACCTCCGGCTGGTCCTCCTGCAGCATGGCCTTGATGAAGCTTTCAATGGTATCGCTTAATCGCATGAAAATCATCCCTCCAAAGAAATAGTCTTTCTTTGACCATTAAATTATATCATCAATTCAGTCCATATGCAAGAGAGAAGGAAAAAATATTTTCGCCATGGGGAGCAAACTGCGCAACAAAAAAGGAGACGCGGAAAGGTTTCCGCATTCTCCTGTAAGCCTGAAGGATTAATTTTCCGGGGTTTCTTCTTCTTGCCTGTCAGCGTCCGCTTCCTTTTCTCCGGCTTCTTCCTTGGGCGGCTGCTCGCCCGCGGCGGCCATCAGGTCCGCCTGAGTGAGGCACATGAGGGCGTCCTTGGTCAAGGCTTCCTTGCTGGCGGCCAGCCGGTCCGCCTGGGCGGCGATGGCCTTTTCAAACAGATTGCGCACGCCGCGGGCGTTGCCAAAGCCCTCCACGTTCTGGCTTTCCCGCGCCAGAATTTCCTTCAGCTTGTCCCAGGCGCCCTCCTCCAGCGTGTAGCCGCTCTTTTCGCAGCGCATTTTGAAAATGCCCGCCATTTCGTCCACTGTGTAATCCGGGAAGTGCATGAAGCGGTTGAAGCGGGATTC
Source organism: uncultured Clostridia bacterium (assembly GCA_946615495.1). Taxonomy (GTDB): domain Bacteria; phylum Bacillota; class Clostridia; order Christensenellales; family Aristaeellaceae; genus RUG563. The sequence goes on along the minus strand of CAMOHY010000019.1, from coordinate 12,373 downwards.
CAGCCCCGGATTGGAATGCACGAATTCCTGCATCAATTCCGTGTAGCCTGCCACGATCACCACCAAATCGTCCCGGTGGTCCTCCATGGCCTTCAGCAGGGTATCGATGGCTTCCATGCCGTAGTCCGTGCTGCCCCGGTTGCTCAGGGCGTAGGCCTCGTCGATGAACAGCACGCCGCCCATGGCCTTTTCAATCACCTCGGCGGTTTTAATGGCCGTTTGGCCCACATAGCCCGCCACCAGGCCGGACCGGTCCACCTCCACCAGATGGCCCTTGCTCAGCACGCCCAGGCTTTTGTAAATGCGGCTCATCAGCCGGGCCACCATGGTTTTGCCCGTGCCGGGATTGCCGGAAAACACCATGTGCAGGGAAAGGTCCGGCGTGGGGAGGCCGTGGTCCTTCCTGGCCTTGCAGATTTCGATCCAGTTGATGAGGCTGTCCACTTCTTCCTTGATGCGGTCCAGCCCGATGTAGCCGTGCAGCTCTTTTTTCAAATCCTCCATGCTTTCCGGCGGTTCTTCCTGCTTTTCCGCTTCGCCTTTTTCCTCTTTTTTGGCCGTTGCCGTGTTCGCCTGGGCGGCGGGCACGGCGGGGGCCGCGCTGTCTTTTTCCGTTTGCGGCAGGGGAGAGGACAGCATGCTTTCCGGCTTGATGCCCCAAAGGTCCTCGCTGAGCAGCTGCATCCGCTGGCGCAGCAGGCCCTGCATGATCTCATTTTGCATTTGGATGATTTCGTCCTTGCGGTCCATGATGAATCCTCTCCTTATCGTTGGTGCGCACGCAGAAAAGCAAACGTGCGGTTTAAGTCCTCCCAGTGGATTACCCCGTCCGGCAGAAAGGAAGTGGCCTCCACCGTGTAATCTCCCTGATAATTCACCAGGGAAAGATGGGTGAACAGCCGGTCAAAATCGATGCTTCCTTGGCCGGGGTGCAGTGTTCTTAAATTTTGCCAATCCTTATACCCGCCGCCGTAGTCGTTAAGGTGCAAATGGCGGATATGGCCCTGGGTCCAGAGAAAACGGTTTTCCGGGGCGTACATGTCCTCTATCTGGCCGTGAAAGGCGGCCATTTTGGTATCATAGGTAAAATGCGCGCCAGGGTAGGCGGATAGCAGCTGCCGCCATCTGAAAAGGGGATCCTCCTGAGCGCAGACCACGTTTTCCACGGTCAAATCGATGCCGCAGCGCTGGGCGATGGCCAGAAGCTGGGGATAGGCGCTCAGGTTCCGGTCAAAAAACTGGTCGGAGGAGAGGCCGTTCCACAGGTGCAGCACCATTTTTTCCGCGCCCAGGTACGAGGCCAATTGGCAGTTGATTTGAAAGCGCTCCAAGGCTTGGCGCAGGCCGTCCCCGCCGCCGGCGCTAAGGCTTTCGCCGATGCTTTTTTCGCAGTGCACCACCGGGATGAACAGGCTCAGGCCTTTTAAAAACCGGGCCAATTCCTCCGTTTGATCGTACCAGGTGCTGTACATCATAAATTCATAGCCGTCGCAGCGCAGCTTGTCCGCGCAGGGGGCAAGCAGGCGGTAATCCCGCCCGTTGGGCCGGCCGATCAGCGCCCCGGTGGAGCACAGCACACGGTGCATGGGGAATTCCTTCTTTCACGGAAAAAACGCCGGACCCTCCGGTGCGGCGTTATTCTTTGGTTATTTGGTCAGGAACAGCACGCCCAGCGTGCCGGGGCCGCAGTGGCAGGACACCGTGCAGCCCGCGCTGGTTTCAAAGATTTCGGCAAAATTGGCGTACTTGCGGATGGCTTCGCGGGCAGCCTCCACCGCGCCGTCGGGCACGGGGGTGTGGGTGATAAAAATACGGTCCAGGCGCAGGTCCTTGCGGTCCTTCAATTGCTCCTTCACGTACTTTTCCACGCACTTGTCAAAGCTGCCCCGGTACTTGTCGGCAATGCCCATGGCGCCGTCCCGCACGGCAATGCAGGGCTTGATTTTGAGCAGCTTGCTGCCCAGCAGGGTAACGGCGGAGCAGCGGCCGCCCTTTTGCATATAGTCCAGCCGGTCCATGATGAAGCTGGCCTGCACCCGGCTGCGCATGGCGTTGAGCTGGGAACAGATTTCCATGGCGCACAGCCCCTTGGCGGCCAGCTGGGCCGCCTCAATGACCAAATGGCCCTGGCCGGTGGACAGGTTCATGCTGTCCACCACGTGCACGTTGGGAAAGGCCGAGGCCGCGATGGTGGCGTTTTGGTAACAGGCGGAAAACAGGGAACCGATGGTGATGTGGATTACATCGTCATACTGCGGGGAAAGCTCGCTGAACAGGGAACGGTAGCTGTCCACATTCACAGCCGAGGTGCTGCACAGCGCGCCGCCCGCGTCCACATGGCGGAAAATAACGCTGGGATCAATTTCCACCCCATCCAGGAAGGGCTTTCCATCCTTAATAACGGTAAGGGGCGCCAGGGTAATGTTAAAACGTTGCAGCAGCTCCGGGCTCAGGTCGCAGGTGCTATCTGCGGTAACTTTGATGTTCATGCCGATAATAACTCCTTAATACTATCTCCTTTAGGTTGGAAAATTTTTGAACCGAAAGGATTATAGCACATTTGCGCCCCGGTGTCACCTTTTTTCTTGCTTTTTACGCTGCTTTGCGCGCTGGCGCAGCCAATACAGGCCGATGAGCACCCAGGCGGCGCACAGGCAGGAAAGCAAAGTGATGGCTGTTCCGGGCAATTCGCCCAATTGGGCTTTGCCCTTTCCGGCGCTGCCCGCCTGATTGCCGATTTGGTCCAGGCGGTAAAGGGAATTGATTTGGCTGTAGAGGCTTTCCATGTAGGCGTCGTCCACCGTCTTTTTCCGGCGGACGGATTTGGTCACTTCCTCAATGAGCTGCCCGGCGGCGTCCCGCAGGGAGGCGGAGCCGTTGAACACGGGGGTAACGAAGGTGTCCGCCGTGTGGGCCATGAGCAGCTCCGCCGCGTCCAGCTTTACGCTGTAGTACATTTCATTGTCCTCGCCCTTGCGGGACAGATAATCCTGATAGGTATCCGCCTGCTGGGCTTTGCGGGTGACGGGCACGTAGCCTTCGGTGAGGGAGTAGCCGATTTGCACGTCGTTGGAAATCAGGTATTGGGCAAACAGCCAGCTGGCCAGCACCTCCTGGGGGTCCTGCTTGTTGAACACGCACACGGAGGGGCCCTGGGAGATCATGACGGGGTTTTCCGGATTAAACTGGGGAATGGGCCGCACCACCAATTCAAAATCCACCACCTGGTCGGCGGCTATATCCATATTGGGGGCCTGAGGCCCCATCCAGGTGGCCCCGGCGGTGGAGTCCACCGCGAAAACGCACTGGCCGGCGTTGAGGAAATTGCCGGGATAGCTGGAAATTTTGAAGGTGGAGAAGGAGCCCTGCCGCACATGGTCCCGCACGGTGTAGAGCAGCTCCTTGGTCACGTCGTTGAAAATAAGGATATCGCCCGCGTCGGTGGAATAGGGAGCGTTTTTCTGCCGGAGCATTTGAATCATCATATTGTCCGTGGACTTATAGATGAAGGGAATCATAGTCTTTTGCCCGTTGAGCAGGAAATTGCCGTTTTCGTCCTTTTTCGTGGCGGCGTCGGACACCTCCCACACAAAGTCCCAGGTGGGCACGTCGGGCACCTGATAGCCCAGGGCCTCCACGAAGGTTTTGTTGATGTAAAGCGCCTCGGTGGAGCGCATGAAGGGAATGGCGTAGGTTTGCCCCCCGATTTTGCATTCCTCCAGGAACTGGGGCACCATTTCGGCCAGGGCCGGGCTGTCAAAGCGCACTTCGCTGCCGCCCAGGCCGTATTTTTCATTGATGAACAATTCGTCCAGCGGGGCGATGACGTTGTTGCCCGTCAGGTAGGTGGCGATATGGTCCGGATAGGTGATGCACACGTTGGGGGTGGTGCCGGTGGCGATGTTGGTAACGACGTCGTTATAGATGCGGCTGTAATCGGTGTACAGGCGCATATTCACGTGAATGTTGGGGTACAGGGCCTGAAAATCCACCAGAGCTTTTTCGTACACGGCGGTTTGGGAACGGTTGGTATCGTTTTTGGCCCAGAAGGTGATTTCGTAATCCCGCGAGGTATCGAAGGCGTCGGGGACCAAGAAGGCGCTGGAATCCTGGGAGCCATGGCACCCGGAAAGCAGCAGGCACAGGGAAAGGAGCAGCAGCGCCGCCAACAACTTTTTCAGCTTTTTCATCCTTTCGTACCTCCCCGCGATACGCCGGCCATGACTTTTTTATGGAAGATGAGGAACAGCACGATCAGCGGCACGGAAATGACCACCACCGCGGCCATCATGGCGGGAATGTTTTCCCGGCCAAAGCCGTTTTCGCGGATTTCCTGAATGCCGTTGGACACCAGGTAATAATTGGGGTTATCCGTAATCAGCCGGGGCCACACATAGGAATTCCAGCACTCGATGACCTTGAGGATCACAATGGTCACCAGCGTGGGCTTGCTGATGGGAATCATCACCCGGAGCAGGTATTTAAAGTCCGAGGTGCCGTCCACCCGCGCGGCCTTGTACAATTCATCCGGTATCTGTTCAAAGTTTTCCTTGAGCAGATAAATGTAGAACACCGAGGTGACGGAGGGCAGGATGAGGCCGGTAAAGGTGTTGCGCAGCCTCAGGTTGGTAATGGTAACGAAATTGGTGATGACCACCAGTTCGTTGGGAATCATCATCAGGGACAAAAACAGGGTGAAGGCCAGGGTCTTGCCCGGAAACTCCAGGCGGGCAAAGGCGAAGGCCGCCGGGATGATGACCACCATCATCAGCCCCGTGGTCACCACGGTAAAAATGATGGTGTTCAGGAAATACCGGCCCAGGGACACGGTGGTAAACGCGTCGTGATAGTTTTGCAGGGTAGGGGCCAGGGTAAAGAACCGGGGAATATATTCCGCGTTGTAGGAGCTGTAGCTTTTTACGGAGGTGAGCAGCATCCAATAGAAGGGAAACAGCACCATCACGGCCCACAGGGTGAGAAAGAAATAGTCCACGGCCCGGAAGGCGGCCTTCCGCCCGGCGGCGCGGCGCTCAATGCGGTCAAAATCCAGTTTTTTCTCCATCTGTGTCACCGCCCCTCAGTAATGCACGTTCTTTTTGCTAATCATCAGGTTAATGCAGGTGATGGTCAGCACGATGGCAAACAGGATCAGCGCCGCGGCGGAGGCGAAGGAAGGATAGCCGCCGCTGTTGCCGTAGAGCATATCGTACACATAGCCCACGATGGTGTTCATGCCCGCGGCGTTCAGGTCGGTGCCAAAGAGGGCGATGGCGTCGCTGTAGGCCTTGAACGCGCCGATGAACCCGGTAATGACCAGGTAAAAGATCATGGGGGAAATCATGGGCAGGGTGATTTTGTAAAACACGCGGAAGGACCGGGTGCCGTCCATTTTGGCGGCGCTGTAGTATTCCGGGTTTACGGAGGCCAGGGCGCTGGTGAGAATGAGAATCTTAAAGGGCATGACCACCCAAATGGTATAGAAGCACAGCACGAACATTTTGGCCCAGTACGGCCCGTCGATAAAATCGATGGAGGAGCCGCCGAACCATTGAAGCATCAAATTGATGAGGCCGTCGGTGTAGGCGGTTTTTTTGAACAGGATCATGAACACCAGGCCAACGGCCAGGGTATTGGTCACGTAGGGGAGAAAGTACACCGTCTGGTACAGGTTGCGCAGGGGCTTAATGGCGGTGAGCCCCAGGGAAATGAGCAGGGCGATCAGGGTGGACAGGGGCACCGTAATGATAACCAGCAGGAACGTATTTTTCACCGCCTGGAGAAAATAGGGGTCCCTGAGCACGTAGGAATAATTGTATAGGCCCACGCCGAAATAGGTCTGGCTGGCGGAATTGTAGCCCTCCTCGAAGGAGTATACCAGCACGTCGATGAGGGGATACACCATGAAGGCGCCCAAAAACAGCATGGCCGGGAGCAGGTACAGCCAGCCCTTCATACTTTTCTTTTTCACTTCCGGCCTCCTTATTGGTCCAGAGGGCTGGCCCACAGCGCCTTATTTTCCCCCTCCGCTTCAAACACGTGCACCTTGTCGGGCATGAGGCTGAAGCGAACGGTGGGCGCGTTCCTATCCACCCTGTTCCGGGCGGGGATGATGGAGCGGACCTGGGCATTGCGGCTGGCGGGATGGGTGGAAACCACGCTGGTATCCCGGCCCATCACCTCTACCCGGCGAAGGCTCACCTCCAAGGGCCCCTGCTCATCCAGGATGAAGCCTTCGGGCCGGATGCCGACGACCACCTGCTGGTCCTTCACGCCGGGCACGGGCAGCACGGCCTGATTTCCCACGAACAGCTTTTCGTTTTTCACCTGGCCGTCGAACACATTGATGGGCGGCGTGCCCAGGAAAGTGGCCACAAACAGGTTCACCGGCTTATCGTACACGTCCTGCGGCGCGCCGATTTGCTGCACCACGCCGGCTTTCATCACCACGATCATGTCCGAAATGCTCATGGCTTCGTCCTGGTCGTGGGTGACGAAAATGGTGGTGATGCCCGTTTCCTGCTGGATGCGGCGAATTTCCTCGCGGGTTTGCAGCCTCAGCCGGGCGTCCAGATTGGACAGCGGTTCATCCAGCAGCAGCACGCGGGGCATTTTCACCAGCGCGCGGGCGATGGCCACGCGCTGCTGCTGGCCGCCGGACATTTCGCTGGGCTTGCGGTCCAGCAATCCGTCGATCTGCACCAGCTTGGCGGCCGCCTTCGCCTTTTCCAGCATCTGGGGCTTGGTCAGCTTGTCCGCGCCCTTTAGGTTCTGGAGGGGGAAGAGGATATTTTCCAGCACCGTCAAATGCGGGTACAAGGCGTAATTCTGAAACACCAGGCCCACGCCCCGGTTTTCCGGGGGCAGGCGGGTCACGTCGTCCTCCCCAAAGAGGATTTTGCCGCTGGTGGGCGCTTCCAGGCCGGAAATCAGGTTCAAGGTGGTGCTTTTTCCGCAGCCGGAGGGACCCAGCAGGCCAATCAGCTTGCCATCGGGAATTTCAAAATTGAAATCGTTCACGGCGATCACGTCGCCGCCCTTTTTATTCCGGTCGGGGAAGCGCTTGGTCAGGTTCTGCAGCACGACTTTCATGGCCATCATCCTTTTTCATCGGTGAATTTGGAAATAGTGCGTTCAGTTCAGGATTTCATTGTATTTTCCCAGACAGGAAATGTCAATAGTCCAGGCCGTAAACGTCCCGGCATTTTTCTTCCAAATAGCGTAAGTAATAGGCGGGGTCAAAGGGCGCGCCCAGGGCGGAATCCAGGATTTCCCTGGGCGTGAGCAGGCTGCCGAAATGCCAGATGTGTTCTTTGTTCCAGGCGTTTATGGGGGCGAAATCTCCTTGCGCAAGCGCCGCATCCACATCCACGCTTTCCTTCATTTTCGCCATGAACTGCGCGCCGTAGGCGCTGCCCAGGGCATAGGAGGGGAAATAGCCGATGGCGCCGAAGGACCAATGGCTGTCCTGCAGCACGCCCTGGCGGTCGTTGGGCACGTCCACGCCCAAATATTCCTTGTACATTTTGTTCCAGGCGCAAGGCAGCTCATGCACGGAAAGCTCCCCGGCCATAACCCGCTTTTCTATCTCATAGCGGATCATCACGTGCAGGCTGTAGGTCACTTCATCGGCCTCGGTGCGGATCAGCGAGGGCTGCACCCGGTTGACCGCGCGGTAAACATCCTGCCAGGTATAAGGCCGCATTTCATCCGGGAACAATTCCTGCAGCTTGGGGAAGAGAAAGCGGATAAAGCCCTTGCTGCGGCCCAGAATGTTTTCATAAAACCGGCTCTGGCTTTCGTGAATGCCCATGGAAACGCCGCCGTCCAGCACGGTGTAGGCCAAATCCCCGTCCGAGCCCGTATCATACAGGGCGTGGCCCCCTTCGTGCACCACGCTGAACAGGGAGGAGGACACGTCCTCCCGCTGGTAATGGGTGGTGATGCGTTCATCCAAATGAGAACCCAAGGAGGTGGTGAAAGGGTGCTCAGTGGTGGAAAGGCCCACGTGCTGCCTATCCAGCCCCATGGTTTCCATCAGCCACAGCGCCAGCTGTTCCTGCTTATCCTCCGAAAAATCGCCCTTTAGGCAATCGTCGCTGACCTGGTCCTTTTCCCCGCAGGCCTTGATGAGGGGCACGATGCGCTGCCGCAGGGTGGCAAAAAATTCATCGCACACCCTGCGGCTCAGCCCCGGTTCATATTCGTTCAGCCAGTAATCATAGGGGTCCATGTCCGGCGCGGCGTAATGGGCGAAGCGCTTTTGATAATCGAAAATTTTTTCCAGATACGGCTCAAAGGAGGCAAAATCATCGTTCATTTTGGCGTTGTACCAGGCGTCCTGAGATTCCACCGTGAGCTTTTGGTAGGCCACATATTCCTCCATGGGAATTTTCTGCATGAACCGGATATCCTTGATGAGCAGGTACACCATGCGCTTTTCTTTTTGCGTCAGCTCATCCTTGTGCGCGTCCAGGTATTCCAGCAGCGCCACCGTGTCCTTGCCGGTGGACAGCTGATAGGTGATTTCGCTCAAAATGCCCAGGGAATGGGCGCGGTTTTGCGCCGTGCCCTTGGGCGCGGTGGTTTCCCCGTCGTAGCTGATTAAGCCCATAGCGTGGTTATAGGCGCTCATGCGCTCCTGCAATTGAAGCAGTTCCTTTTTCGCGTTTTCCAGTTCCATGTGCATCCGCTGCCTTTCGTAAAGCTTTTATATGCTACCTATTATATGCCAATCCCGCTTCCCTGTCCAGAAAAGGGCGGCAGTTTTTCATTTTTTCCGCTGAAACCAGCCGTTTTCCGTCACAACGGCGTCCATCCAAACGTCCTGGGCATCCATGGGGATATCCGGGAAGAGCAGCGCATGAAAGCACAGGCAGATCTTGGCTGTAGGATGAAATTTCAAAAACCGGTCGTAATATCCCGCGCCGTGGCCCAGCCGCCGGCCATCCAGCCCGGCGCACACGCAGGGCACGAGGGCAAGGCTGATGGCGGGGGCGGGTTCGGAGAGAATTTCCTCCCTGGGCTCTAAAATGCCCAGGGCGCCGGGCAGCAGGTCCTGCCAGGAGGAAACGGCCACCGCTTCCATAAGGCCTTTGCCGCGGCACCGGGGCACATACACTCGCTTGCCCTTTGCCCACGCAAGCTCGATCAAAGCGCGGGTATCGGGCTCGTTTGGCAGGCTCACATAGCTGAATATCCCCTCCGCCTGGCAAAACGCCTCCGAGCTTGACACCCGGCGGGCGATGCTTTCGCTGGCGGCGAAAAGAAATTGCGGCGTCATCGCGGCTCTTTTTTCCGCGCAGAGCCGCCGCAGCGCCTGTTTTTGCGCGCGCAGCGCGTTATCCCCCATGGGCGTTCCTCCATTCCAAAGAATCGTTGGCTTCATCATAGCATAAGATAGAAAGGGTTGCAAGAAAGGAAAAAAGGAAAAAGAAAAACGGTTAGACTTGCCTTTTTTGGCTTCCCCCTGTATAATTGTGAAAACACATGAACAGGCCCTTGGGAGCCGGGCCGTGCAAGCGGCAGCGGATACATATTTTCCGCGGGACAGACGCGCCAGGGCGCCAAAGTATATTTCGCCGCCCTGGGGATAAAGCCGAAGGGCCTGCGTGCCCGTCGGTGCGCCCCGCAGATTTTAAGCATGGTATGGTATTTTTTTATTTCCGTTTTTTAAGCGGAATGGCAGGAGGAAATTGGTATGGAAGGTTCGTCTGAGCGGGCCATGAAGGTGTCCCGGCTTACGATTGCGTGGAACGCGGCGCTTTCCGCGGTGAAGCTGCTGGCGGGGGTTTTTGCCCATTCCGGCGCCATGATTTCCGACGCTGTGCATTCGCTGTCCAATGTGTTCAGCACCGTGATTGTCATGTTCGGCATCCGCGCGGCTCAAAAAGCTTCGGACAAGGAGCATCCTTACGGCCACGAGCGCATGGAATGCGTGGCGGCCATTGTGCTGTCCGGCGTGCTGCTGGCCACGGGGCTGATGATTGGCTGGCAGGGAGTAAAAAATATTCTTTCCGCCCAGGAAGGGGCCCTGCAGGCCCCCGGCATCCTTGCGCTGCTGGCGGCGGTGCTTTCCATCGCCGTCAAGGAAGGCATGTACCGTTATACCCGGAAGGCGGCGAAGGAGCTGGATTCCAGCGCGCTGATGGCGGACGCGTGGCATCACCGGTCCGACGCGCTCAGCTCCATCGGCGCGCTCATTGGCATCGGCGGGGCCCGGCTGGGCGTGCCGGTGCTGGACCCTGTGGCCAGCCTGGTCATTTGTCTGATGATCGTAAAAGCGGCCTATGACATTTTCAAGGACGCCGTGGATAAAATGGTGGATGAAAGCTGCGACGAAGAAACGGAGGCGGCCATTCGGGCCTGCGCCCTGCGGCATGAGGGCGTAAAGGGCGTGGACCGGCTGCTCACCCGCCGCTTCGGCAGCCGGGCGTACATTGAAATGGAAATATCCGTGGATGGCAGGCTGCCGTTAAACCAGGCTCACGAAATTGCTGAAAGCGTACATGATGATATCGAGCGGGAATTTCCCAAGGTGAAGCACATTATGATCCACGAAAACCCAGTGGGGGAGGAAAAGTAAAAAAGCAAAGAAACAGGGCATTCCGCCGCTGCTTTCGCAGGGAGGAATGCCCCGATTTTTTTATTTCCGGAATGCCTCCGGCATGGGCTTATTTGGCGTAAGCAGCCTGGTAGATGGCCAGGTATTCTTCGCCCAGCTTCTGGATTTCGCTCAGGAAGGCGTCATAATCCGTTTCGACGGACTTGCTGCCGGTAATGAACTGAGCCGTCCAGGTTTCCACAGCGTAATCCAGCTGCACCTTCAGGTCGGCGGCGCGGTTGGTATCTTCCGCGGAGAGATACACATCGGGATAAGCGACCTTCCAGAAGGGAATCTGCTGGCGTTCCACTTCGGTGTTGATCCAGTCGTTCAAAGGATAGATAACCTGGGGCATGGTGCCGCCGCCGATGCCGGGGGTGGTGGAGCCGGAGTTGGCGGTGAGCACCTTGGCGCGCTTCACTTCAAAGGAATCGTAGCCGGTGTATTCCAGCACCAGGTGTTCGCGGTCAATCTTGGCCTGTTCGGTCTGTTCGCCGTTTTCATCCACATAGTAGAAGTCCACGCCGGCTTCGCCGCGCATATTGTAGATGCCGCCTTCGTATTCTTTCCACTCGTACACCCAGTCCGCCATGCGGAGCACCACTTCGGGATATTCGCATTCGCAGGTGATGGCCAAAGTGCCGCGGCTCAAGCCGGTAGTACGGGTCCATACGGGGGTGTCGCCTTCGTTTTTGACCAGGCAGGAAACGATGGTGTAATCTTCGTTCTGTTCAGAGGGAATTACCAGGAAAGCGCCGGCGGTCTGGAACATGCCCAGGGTCTGGTCGCCTTCGGCCTGGCCCTTGGCCTTCAGCGCGGCGGAATCCATTTCAAAAATCTGGGTGTCCACCAGGCCGTCCTTCCAGGCGTTGGCCCAGAAGGTGACCATTTCCTTCCATTCGGGGGTCAGGGGGCCGTAGTACACTTCGCCGTCATCGGTGGTGCCCAGCTGGTTGTTGTTGTCAATGTTCTTGCCCCACCAGGCCAGGGTGCGGTAGAAGTCCTTGATCTGCTTGGTGCCGCTGTAGGGGATTTCGTCGGCCTGGCCGTTGCCGTTGGGGTCCTGCTCCTTGAAGGCCTTCAGCGCGGCGTACAATTCGTCCACGGTCTTGGGCTCCGCAATGCCCAGCTTTTGCAGCCAAGCGTTGTTGATCCAGTACTTGCCGCTGGTCAGGTCGCGGGGCATATCGTTGATCCAGGGCAGGCAGTAGATGTGGCCCGCGGGGGTGGTGATGGAGCTGCGGAGCACGGGGTCAGCGTCCAGCAGAGCGGACAGATTAGGCATATACTGGGGAATCAGCTCCTCCAGAGGCAGCAGGATGCCCTGGTCGTCGCCCCAGTCCACTTCCTGCGCCGCGGTGATGCCGCCGGCATAGATGAAGTCAGGCAGGTTGCCTTCTTCCATCATGCGCAGGTTGATGGCGGTGGCCCAGTTATCTTCGGGCACGGTTTCGATGTTCAGCTTAACGCCGGTAATCTCCTGCCATTTTTTGAAGAACTTCAGGTCCTCCCATTCGCCCTGAGAGGCGTCGCGGGGCCCCAGCATATCCAGGGTCAGTTCCGAGGTGACGACGGGGTAGACGCTTTCGGTGTTCAGGACGGACGTGTCCGCCAGCGCCGTGCCGGTCATCATGATGAGCACCAGGATAAGAGCAGCCAGTTTTTTCATGGGATGTTTCCTCCTTTTTTGATATAATCTCCGTATGGCGCGGAGAATTATTCCTTGAGCGAGCCGATCATAACGCCCTGCACGAAGTATTTTTGCAGGAAGGG
>CAMOHY010000018.1 GCA_946615495.1 uncultured Clostridia bacterium | reverse complement strand
GCTCCATGTTCAGCGCGCCAAGGAAGGCAGCTTTCGTGGCCTCATCCGTTATGGACATATTGTATTCGCCGTTCGTGTCCACCGTTGGACGGATGAGGAAATGCTACAGGCTCAGCAGCGTGATGCTGACGACGGCGATGAGAACGCCCGCGGCCTTGCGGGGAAGCAGCTTTTCGTGAAACAGCATTACCGCGTACAGGGTGGATAAAAGCAGCACGCCGCCATTTTCCATGGTGTAGAGCACCACGGTGTTGACCCGCGGCAGGATGTATACCAGCCCGTTGATGGCCAGGGCGGCGCTGAGCAGGCAGGCGATGAGGGGCGGCAGGCTTTGGGCGTTTTGCCGGAAGGCGCGGAGAGTGGCGCCCTTTTCCTTTGCGATGAGCTGAAGGAGCGCCACCGCGCCCATGAGGCCGAAGGTAAGCATCACCATTTCGGAGCTTTCCCCTTCGCTGGCCAGGGACTGCATTTTCAGGAATACGCTGTAGAGCCCGTTGCACAAAAACAGCAGCGCGCAGAAAAGGTAATACCCCTTCTGAGGCCGCTGGGCGCTCTTGCCCTCCCAGTTCATCAGCAGGAACGATATCAGCATCAGCCCCACGCCAACCCACTGCAACGGCGTGGTGCCCTCATGCAGAAACAGGCCGCTGTAAACCATCGGCACCAAAATGGCGCCGTAAAGCAGCGTCATATTGAAAAAAGCGTAGGAGCCCCTTTTTCCCACCGCCATCAGGCTATTGTTGTAGCCCCACAGCACCAGGGCGTTCAGCGCGCCAAAGAGCAGGGTGAGGGGGCTGGGCTGAAAGCGGAAGCCGTTTCGCGCCCAGGTGACGGCCACGATGAACGCCGCCTCCAGAATGCAGAAAACGGGGGAGGCCAAATCGTCCCGCCCCGGATAGCGCTTGGTGTACAGGGTGCAGAACAGCGTTTGGAGGCTGTAGAGCAGAATAATGACCGCGATGAGCGCAAAACTGATAAGTTCCACGAAAAAAATCTTCCTTTCGCTGAAGAATCGGTTAATCCAGGGTGCGCAGCAGGGCTTCCACTTCTTCAAAGGACGCGGCCAGGTTGATTTTCGTGCGCACCTGGGCGGAATTGCGGCGGCCCGCGGTGTACCAGGCGAAATGCTTGCGCATTTCCAGCAGGGCGCTGCGCCGGCCCTTCCATTCGGCCATTTCCCGCGCTTGGCGCATGGCCGTGTCGACCACCTGGGAAAAGGTGGGCGGCGTGTAGGCCGCGCCCTTTAGGGCGGCGCGAATCCGGGCAAAAAGCCAGGGATTGCCCAGGGCGCCCCGGCCGATGGCCAGCCCGTCGCAGCCGGTGATCTCCAAGGCCTTTAGCGCGCTTTTTTCGTCCACGATGTCGCCGTTGGCGATCACGGGGATGGATACGGCTTTCTTGACCTCCGCAATGGCCTGCCAGTCCGCCTGGCCGGCATACTGCTGCATGCGGGTGCGGCCATGAACGGTCAGGCCGTCTATGCCCGCCTGCTCCAATATCCGGGCGAAGGAAACGGCGTTTTTGTGCTCGTCATCCCAGCCTAAACGCATTTTCACCGTAACGGGCAGCGGCGTGGCCGCCTTTACGCGGGCGGCGATTTCCCCGGCCAGGGCGGGGTCCTTCATCAGGGCGCTGCCGGATTGGCCGCCCACCACCTTTTGGGCCGGGCACCCCATGTTAATATCGATGGCGGAAAACAGGCCCAGGTCCGTGAGGCGGGCGGCGGCCTGCGCCATATACAGCGGGTCGCTGCCGAAGATCTGCACGCTCAGCGGCCCTTCCTCCGGGTAGCGGGCCAAAAGAAAGCGGTAGGCGTTGCGGTCCCTGGGCGCGGTCAAAAAGCCCTGGGCGCTCACCATTTCCGTGGTGGCCGCATCGCAGCCCTGTTCAAAGCAAAGGCGGCGGAACACCTGATCGGTGATCCCCGCCATAGGCGCCAGGGAAAGAGAAATGTGCCTATCCTTATTCATCGTTTATCACCTTGGCCACCGTTAGATTGCGGATGCGCCATTGCCCGTTTTCCCGGCTGAGCAGCACGGTGTATTGCGTCGTCTGCCATTTGGGGGAGGAAATGGTGATGCCCGCCGCTGCCGCGGCGTCCTTGGCGGAGGCCTTCAGCTTGCCGTCGATGGCGGGAATTCTTTCTGTAATGGTGGCGCGGGCGGTATCCTCCCAGGGCCAGCACCAGAACCAGTCCAGGTTTATCCGGTGGTCAAAGCCCGTGATGCTGTAGTAATTCTGGTAGGCCGATTGGCCGTTGCGGGCCTCCATGAGCTGGGCGTCCCGTTCCAGATAGGCGGAGGAAAAATAGGGGTTCAGGTTTTCATTCGCGCCCATCATGATGACTTGGGCGCGTTTGGCCATGCCGTCCTTTAAAATGATATAAATATTGGTGGCGTTCATGGAAAAATAAAACGCCATGGTCATCAGCCCCAGCACGCTGAGCAGCACCAGCAGCCGGGTGGATACATACCAGATCAATCGCCGTAAATACTTCACAAGCGCCTCCAAAAATCATTCAGCGGGGCTGCGGATGCAGCTCCACTTCATTATAACACAGGCGCGCGGGAATTGCCATCCCTTTTCGGCAAAGCCGCGCCTTTTGCTTATTGTAACGAACAGAATGCGCCCTTTCTTCCCAGCAGGGGCCGAAAGGGAACAATCGTGTGTATTTTCATGCTGTCAAGAACAAAATTATTACAAATACGCAACAAATAGTTGATATTATTTTCATATTTTGAGCGGAAAAACGAGGGAAAAGGGTGTGGACAAAACCGCTTTTTCCCGCGCAAAAAAATGTGGATAAGTTGGAAAATTGAAAAAGTTATCCACAATCGGAACGGGAAATCCCCCGAAAACGGGGCTTTTTTCCCCTTTTTCTGTGGATAACTCTGTGGATAATGTGGAAAGCCGCTCTTTTTTTCGTATTCCGCATAAAAAGCGGCGGGGACGGGAGGCGCCGGGGGCGCAAGCCGCGGGCAGACGGGTGTTTCCTGAAATTGAAAATGTATATACTGCATAAAAATTGCATATTCTGAATATTCAAGGTGTGGATAACCGGTGGGGAAAACAAATGAAGAAAAGTTCAAACTTTTTTGACTTGACAACATAGCCCCTTTCTTCTCCCGCATAGCATAGGGAGGGAGGCGAGAAGAGTGACCGGACGATGGAAGAGCCGCTTGTATACGCTGGGCCTGGCGGGGGTGTTTTTGCTGGCGCTGGCGGTTGGGCCCCGGCCCGCCCGGCCCGCGGTGCCCGCCCGGCCCGTGCAGCAAAGCGGCGATGGACTGCTGGCGGGACGGGTGATTCTGGTGGACGCGGGCCACGGCGGCATTGACGGCGGGGCCAGGGCCAAGGATTCCGGCGTGTGGGAAAAGGAAATCAATTTGCAGGTGGCCAAGGCGCTCAAAAGCGCTTTGGAAAAAAGCGGGGCCCAGGTTATTATGACCAGGGAAGAGGATACGCAGTACAGCGAAAACAAGCGAAAGGACCTTTCCGCCCGGCTGGACCTGGCCCGGCAGGGCGGGGCGGACATGGTGGTGAGCATCCACATGAACGAATACCGCAGCCGCCGGGAATCCGGCCCCCAGGTGTTTTACCGGGCGGGGCAGGAAAGCAGCCGCCTGCTGGCGGGCTGCCTGCAAAGCGCCTTGATTCAGGCCCTGGAGCCGGCCAAAAAGCGCGCCGCCATGGCGGGGGATTATTTCATTTTATCGCTGGACGTGCCGTCGGTGCTGGTGGAATGCGGCTTCCTTTCCAACGCGGGGGAGGAAAAGCTGCTGCTGACAGCAGAATACCAGCAAAAAACGGCGCAGGCCATTCACGATGGCATTGCGGAATATTTTGCGCTCACCGGGGAGGAGGCCGGGCCCGCCCTCAGCCCCCGGCAAAATACACTGGCAAAACAGTGAACCTATTGACTTGATGGGAAATTCATGCTATCATGCAAGAGCATTTTAAAGGAAAGGAAGTGCCATGAAGATGATGCGGATCGCTCTGCGGGAGAGCATCTGTATGTGCGGCTGCGCTATGCGGCCTTCTTTATGGTGCGCTTGCCGGGCCGGATAAGACGGCCCAGAACCGGGAAAGTTTTTTTCGGGGCACCCGCACAGGGTGGCCCTTTTTTCTTGAAGCAGGGGATACGGAGGGAGAAACGTGACCGAAGGAGAGCTGCGCGCTTTTTTTGAGGAGCTGCACCGGCATCCGGAGCTGGCCATGGAGGAAAAGCGGACCACGGGCCTGGTGGAAAACGCGCTGAAGCGGGCGGGAATAGCGGTTCTTCCCTCCGGGCTGCCGACGGGGCTCATCGCCGTCCTTCCCGGCGCGAAGCCCGGCCGGGTCATCGGCCTTCGGGCGGATATGGACGCGCTGCCCATCCAGGAGGAAAGCGGCCTGGACTACGCTTCCCAGGAAGCGGGCAAAATGCACGCCTGCGGCCATGATTTTCATACGGCCTGCATGCTGGGGGCCGCCCTGCTCATTAAGGAACGGGAAAGGGAACTGGCAGGCACGGTGAAAATCGTGTTCCAGCCCGCGGAGGAAACCGCGGCGGGCGGCAGGGTTGTGGCGGCCCAGGAAGCGCTTCAGGACGTAAATGAGTTTTACGCTTGCCACACCTACCCCGGCTTTCCCGCCGGCACCCTGGGCATCAAGCCTGGGCCCGTGATGGCCGCGCCGGACCGCTTTATGATCCGCATCCAAGGGAGGGGCGCCCACGCGGGCAATCCTCACCTGGGCCGGGACCCCATCCCCGCCGCCGCGGCGCTGGCGCTGTCGGCCCAAACGCTCGTCAGCCGCTATAAGGACGCTTTTGAGCCCGCCGTTTTGTCCATTACCCACGTGCAGGCGGGGGAAACATGGAATGTGGTGCCGCAGGAAGCGCTGCTGGAGGGCACCTTGCGCACGCTGAATGAAGGCCTTCGCCGGGAGATGATAGCCCGCCTGAACGATTTGGCCCAAAGCACGGCCCAGGGCTTTGGCTGCACGGCGGAGACGGAATGGGAAATCGGCCCCGGCCCGGTCATCAACGATGAAGCCCTGTGCGCCTTCGCGGCCCAAACCGCCGCCCGGCTGGGCTTTGCCGTCGGCGTTCAGGATAACACCATGGGCGGGGAGGATTTCAGCGAATACTTGAAGCGCTGCCCCGGCGTGTTCATCCGGGTGGGCACCGGCGGCGGGTATTCCAATCATCATCCCATGTTCACCGCGGACCCGGCGGCCCTGTGGCCCGCCGCCCAATTCTTTGCTGAACTGGCCCTCAGGAGGGCCTGCGCAGATACACAGTAATCCCACCGAACATTCATACTGGAGGAGAAGAAAATGAAAAAGGCGCTTTCCCTGGTGCTGGCTCTGGCCCTCATGCTGTCCGCGTTCGGCTTTGCCGCGGCGGAAGAGGAAAAGTCGGTAACAGTCGGCGTGACCAGCACGCTGACCACCCTGAACCCGCTGGCTGTGGACAATACGGAAGTGGTGAAATACGCCGTGTCTCTGGCGTTCCTGCCCCTGGTGGAGCTGAACGCCGAATTGGAATTTGTGCCCCAGCTGGCTGAGTCCATCACCACGGAGGACAACCTGACCTTCACCATCAAGCTGCAGGACAGCGCCGTTTGGAGCGACGGCGCCCCCGTCACCGCCCAGGACGTGGCCTTCACCCTGGCCATCGGCGCGGACCCGGTTTCCGCCAATGTGGCCCTGCCCCTTTATTCCGTGGAAGGCACGGATGACGACGGCTTCATCGAATCCGGCGCGAAGGAAATCAGCGGCGTGAAGGTGATCGACGATAAGACCCTCACCGTGACCGCCAAGTGGCCCACCGCCCTGTACACCTTTGAAAACAACTTTGGCCGCTATCTTTTCCCCGTGCCCGCCCATATCCTGGAAAATGTGGCCAGGGAAGAATTGCTCACCTACGCCTGGTTCAATAAGCCCGACGTAATTTCCGGCCCCTACTTCATCACCGATGCGGACCTGCAGCACTATGTGCATTATCAGGCCAATGAAAACTATTTCCTGGGCGCGCCCAAAATCAAGTACCTGAACCTTCAGGTGGTTGCCGCCGCCCAGATGCTGGCTGGATTGCAGAGCGGGGAAATTGACCTGGTGCAGCAGACCATGGGCTCCATCCCCGTGGAGGATTACGACGCCGTGCGCGCCCTGCCGGACGTTACCGCCGTTACCGGCACCCCCATCACCAATGAATCCATTTTCATCAACACCGCCAAGGTGACGGACGCGCGCATCCGCCAGGCCCTGCTGTATGGCATGGACCGCCAGAGCATGCTTGAAGCGCTTTTGAACGGCAACGGCGAAGTGGTGGATGGCTTCCTGGTATCCGCTTCTCCTTATTTCAGCCAGGACCTGGACGTGACCGGCTATGACCCGGAAAAGGCCGCCGCCCTGATCGCCGAGGCCAAGGCCGACGGCGCGGAAACCAGCCTGACCTGGTATGTGAACAGCGCGGAAAGCACCTTCAACCAGGCGGTGGAATACTATGCCGCCCTGCTGGACGAAATGGGCCTGCACATTGATATCCGCGCCGTTTCCCTGGCGAACCTTATGGAGGTGGCCACCAACGGCGAACACGATATCATGAGCGTGGAATATACCTACGCCCCGGTGGACCCCTACACCGACGTGGTGTGGCTGCTGGGCGGCGAAGGCAGCTGGACAGGCTATGCCACCGAAGAAACCAACGCGGCCCTGGCCCTGAGCCAGGAGCTTACCGACGTGGACGCCATCGCCCAGCAGTACCTGATTGTGGACAAAGCCATGCAGGAGGATGTGGCCATGATCTCCGGCTGGGTGCTGGCCACCCTGGGCGCGGTGAATAACCGGCTGGAGGGCGCTCATCCCAATGTGTTCGGCACCTTCGTGAACGTGCAGGATTGGGACGTGAAGTAATCGTTTTGTTCAGGGGCCGCCGACCCGATGCTGGGGGGCGGCCCTTGCCCTGCGGGCAGTACCGCGAAAAGGAGGAAGCCGCTGATGGACGCGCTGCTGGAAATTAAAAATCTGAATATCGCCTTCCGCCAGGGCAAGGGCTTTTCCCAGGTGGTCAGCGGCGCGGGCTTTTCGGTGCAGCCCGGCGAAATCGTCAGCCTGGTGGGGGAAAGCGGCAGCGGAAAAAGCATTACGGCCCTGTCCATCCTGGGCCTGCTGTCCCGCCAGGGCAAGGTGACGGGCGGAGAAATCCTGTTTGAAGGGAAAAACCTGCTCACGCTGTCCGAACAGGAATTGGACCAAGTGCGGGGCCGGAAAATCGCCATGATCTTTCAGGATATCATGTACAGCCTGAACCCCGTGTTCACCATCGGCAGCCAAATGACGGAGGGCATGCGCCGCCACCTGGGCTATGCCAAGGAAAAGGCCTGGCAGGAGGGCGTGCGCCTGCTTCAGCGCACCGGCATCCGGGACGCGGAGCGGGTGATGAAAAAATACCCCCACATGCTCTCCGGCGGCATGCGCCAGCGGGTAATGATCGCCATGGCGCTGAGCTGCCAGCCCCGCTTGCTCATTGCGGACGAGCCCACCACCGCCCTGGACGTGACCATTCAATACCAGATCATGCAGCTGCTGCGTTCCCTGCGGGATGAAACGGGGATGAGCATCCTGCTCATTACCCACGATATCGGCGTGGTGGCCGAAATGGCGGACCGGGTGGTGGTGATGTACGCCGGGCAGTGCGTGGAGGAGGCGGACACAAAAACCCTGCTTTCCCATCCTGCCCACGCCTACACCAAGGCGCTTTTGCAGGCCGTGCCGGGCCTGCACGATGAAAGGAGCAGGCGGCTTTATTCCATTCCCGGCTTCGTGCCCCAGGTGTACGGCGATTTGACGGGCTGCCGGTTTGCCTCCCGCTGCCCCTTTGGCGAAAGCTGTCCCGGAAGGAACAATGAACAAATGCTGCTTTGCGCGCCGGGCCACCTGTCCCGGTGCGTGTGGGGAGAAGGGGGAGGGGCCGCATGAGCCAACAGCCTGTTTTAGAGGTGCGCAAGCTGCGCAAGGATTACAGGATCACCGGGGAAAACAGCCTGATTGCCCGCACCTTTCCGGCGGTGAAGGAGGCCTCCTTTTCCGTTTTTCCGGGGGAAACCTTCGGCATCGTGGGGGAGAGCGGCTGCGGAAAATCCACGGTGGCCCGGCTGGTCATGTGCCTGGAAAAGCCCACGGCGGGAGAAATCCTCTTCCATGGCCAGCGGATCGACAGCCTGCCGGAGCGGGAGCGGCGCAGGCTGCGGCCCCGGTTTCAAATGGTGTTTCAGGACAGCGGGTCCTCCTTAAATCCCCGGAAGCGGGTGGAGGATATATTGCGGGAGCCCATGCTGTACCATGGCATGGGCAGCTTTAAGCAGGTGGACGCGCGGGTGGAGGAATTGCTTTCCATGGTGGGCCTGCCATCGGACATGAAAAGGCGCTATCCCCACGAATTTTCCGGGGGCCAGCGCCAGCGCATCTGCATCGCGCGGGCCCTGAGCCTGACGCCGGACCTTGTCGTGCTGGATGAGCCGGTGAGCGCCCTGGATGTGTCCGTGCAGGCGCAGATACTGAACCTGCTGCGGGATTTGCAGGAAAAGCTGAAGCTTACCTATATTTTTATCGGCCATGGGCTGGGTGCGGTGCACTATATCAGCCACCGCATCGCGGTCATGTATATGGGAAAGATCGTGGAAATGGGCCCGTCCGATGAATTGTTCGATCATCCGGCCCATCCCTACACCCGGTCCCTGCTGGACGCGGCGCCGTCGGCGGACTTTGCCGGGCGGGGCAGAAAGCGGGTGGCCCTTCGGGGAGAGGTGGATGAGCAGGCGGCGGAGGGCGCGTGTCCCCTGTGCCCCCGGTGCCCCTGCCAAACGGCGGAATGCCAGCGCTTTTCGGGCGCGCTTTCGCCCGTTCCGGGGCGGCAGGACCATGTTTCCGCCTGCTTGAAGGCCTGGGAGGAATAAGCCATGTGGAAGTATGTACTCAAAAAATTGCTCCTGGCCATCCCGGTGCTGCTGGGCATTACGGTGATCGATTACATCATCATGAGCCTGGCGGGCAGCCCGCTGGACATGATGGTGGGCCCCCGGATGACGGAGGGCGCCGTGGCGGCCCGCGCCGCTCAGTGGGGGCTGGACCAGCCGGTGTACGTGCAGTATTGGAATTGGCTCAGGGAGGTGCTGCACGGCAATTTGGGCTATGCCTATAAAAGCGGCCAGCCGGTGGCGGATATTATCGGCAGCCATCTGGGCCCAACGCTGCTGCTCATGGGCGTTTCCATGGTGCTGGGCATGCTCATGGCCATTCCGGCCGGCATCTACAGCGCGGTGCACCGCTACCAGAAGCGGGATTACGCCGTGGTGTCCACCTCGTTTTTGTTTTCCAGCATCCCCGGCTTTTTCCTGGCCCTGATCCTGGTCTATTTTTTCACGGTGCGCTTGGGCTGGCTGCCCTCCGGCGGCATGTACACCCCCGGCACCGGCGGCGGCGCCGGGGATGTGCTGCGCCATTTGATCTTGCCTTCCCTGGTGCTGGCCGTGGGCGTGGCGGGCGGTAACATCCGCTATATCCGCTCCGCCGTGCTGGAAATATTGGAAATGGATTATCTGCGCACGGCGGTGGCCAAGGGCATCGGGCGAAGGTTCGTTATCCGCAAGCACGCGCTCCGGAACGCGCTGCTGCCCATCATCACCGTAACCGGCATGCAAATTCCCACGCTCTTTGGCGGCGCGGTCATCGTGGAGCAAATGTTTTCCTGGCCGGGCCTGGGCCAGGTGACGTGGGACGCGGTGCTCAGCCGGAATTATCCCGTCATCATGGGGGTATGCCTGCTGTCCGCCGTGGTGGTGCTTTTGTCCAACCTGATTACGGATATCCTTTACGCCCTGGCGGACCCCACCATCAAATACTGAGGGAGACGAAAGGTGAAAAGCAAGGAGAAGGGCGGGAAGTACCGCCAGATCATGAAGCGTTTCTGCCGGCACAGGGCGGCGGTGGTTTGTTTGGCCATCTTTACGGTGCTGCTGCTGATGGCGGTGCTGGCCCCGGTGATCGCGCCTTACGAGCCCACCAAGCCCACCGGCAAGTTTTCACAGCCGCCCTCCCCGGAGCATATTCTGGGAACGGATAAGATTGGCCGGGACATGTACAGCCGCATCCTGTACGCCATGCGGGTGAGCCTGCTGGTGGGCTTCCTGGCCACGGCCATTTCCACGGTCATCGGCGTGGCCCTGGGCCTGGTGAGCGGCTATTTCGGCGGGGCGGTGGATAAGGCCATCATGAGCTTTACGGACATGGTGATGTCCTTTCCCTATATCCTGCTGGTGCTGGTGGCGGCGGCCATTTTTAGGCCCGGCATGGTGAGCATCGTGCTCATTTTGGGCTTTGTGGATTGGCCGGGGGTGGCCCGGCTGGTGCGGGGCAATGTGCTGAGCCTGCGGGAAACCAATTTCGTCAAAAGCGACATTGCCGCGGGCATGCCCCGGCGCTTCATCCTGTTTTCCGAAATTCTGCCCAACACCGTGGCCCCGGTGCTGGTTTACGCCACCAGCGTGTTCGCCCTGTCCATCCTGGATGAAGCGGCCCTGTCCTTCCTGGGCATGGGCGTGCAGAAGCCCACGCCCTCTCTGGGCAACATCCTGGAGGGGGCGGAATCGCTCAGCGTGCTCACGGATAAGCCTTGGCTGTGGGCCCCGGCGGGCACCGTCATCATTTTGCTGGTGGTGTGCATCAATTTTGTGGGCGACGCCCTGCGGGACGCCTTCGACCCCCGCAACGCGGACGCATTCAAAGGATAAAGTAATATTCAAAGAGGGGATTGAATTGAAAAACGACCTGATTTACCAGTCTTCCGAATATGACTGCGGCCCTACCAGCGTAACCAACGCCATCCGGTTCGTGTTCGAGCGGGAGGAAATTTTGCCCGGCCTGCTCAAGCATATTTGGATGATGGGCAACGACACCTACTGCGAAAAGGGCTGCATCGGCTGCCACGGCACGTCCAAATCCTCCATGCGGTACATGGCCGACTGGTTCAACGAATACGGCAAAGGCTGGAAATTTCCCATCGCCGCTGAATTTTTGGAAAATGAGGCTACGGATATCAAGCCCGCCAGCAAAGCCTGGGCTTGCCTAAAAAAAGGCGGCTGCGCGGTGATGCGCTGCACCACGGGCAATATTCCCCATTACGTGCTGCTGACGGCCATTTTGCCGGAAGGCGAAATCGGCCTGTTTGACCCGTACGATGAGGAACCGGAATTTACGGAGCCGGGCCGGCGGGTGATCCATGGCGCGCCCAAGCAGTATAACCGGGCCGTAAAATATGACCTGCTCAATTTGCAGGATGAATCCGACTATGCCCAGGGGCCGTTTTCCATTCGGGAAATGCTGCTGATTTGGCGGAAGGACGAAAAAAATCCCGCGCCGGAGGAGACGCGGGAGGAATAATCGGGTCCAGGCGGGTCAGATATTTTTCCACATCGGGCCGCCGGCCTTCATCAAGGCGGGCTTGACCGCGTGGTAAAAGATGGGCGCCGCCACCACGGCCGCTCCGGCGTTGATGAGGGAGGGAATGAATTTGCTCATCATGGTAACGCCCACCGCGTCCAGCGGATAGCCGTACACGAAGCGGTTGTAGATATACGTTTTCAGCATATAAAGGGCCACGTAGGTGAGCGCCCCGGCCACGGCGGAAAGGGCCGTGCGGTCAAAGCGAAGATGGCGTTTGCCGGAAGCGAACATCATTTTTCCGCACACCCAGGCCATGGCAAACTTGCTTACAAAGGTTATCATCACGTTGATGAAATCATACCCTGCGAAGGCGTCGTACAGCGCGGAGCCCAGCCCCGCCGCCAGCCCGCCCAGCGTTGGCCCCAGCAGCATGCCGCCCAGCAGGCACACGGCGTTGGCAAAATGCACCTTGGAGCCCAGCAGCGGAAACCGGAACAGCGTGACCACATACACCATGGCAGCCAGCACGCCCACAAACACCACGTCATAAATTTTTGAGCTCTTGGCTTTCATCCACTCATCTCCTTGCTTCCACCATTTTTTGGTGTAGGCATAGTATAAACGAAAATTGGACCTGTGGAAAGTGCCAGAACAGGAGAAAATAATAAGGCCAGATGAAACAGGAAAAACCGGCGTACCTGCAATTGTATGAAGCCTTGCGGGATGAAATCATACAGGGATTATGGCCCTATGGGGCGCGGCTGCCCTCCCGGCGCCAGGCGGCGCGGGACCGGCAGGTGAGCGTGGTCACGGTGGAGCACAGCTATGAATTGCTCTGCCAGGAGGGCTACGCGGAGGCCCGGCCCAAGAGCGGCTATTTCGTGTGCTTCCGGGCGTCGGATGGCTTTGCGGCGGCGGAGGCGCAGCCCTTGCCCCGGCCCCAAGGGCGGTTTTTGCCCGACGAGGAAAACGCCTTTCCCTTTTCCGTGCTGGCCCGCACCATGCGCCGGGTGCTCAGCGAATATGGGGAAGGGATTTTGAACAAATCGCCCAATGCGGGGTGCGGGGAGCTGCGAAGCGCCATTTCCCGCTATCTGGCCCGCAACCGGGGCATCCGGGTGGAAAAGGAGCAGATTATCATCGGTTCCGGCGCGGAATACCTGTATGGAATGGTGGTGGAAATGCTGGGCAGCGGCCGGGTGTTTGCCATCGAATCCCCTTCCTATGAAAAGATTGAGCAGGTATACCGGGCCAAGGGCGTTTCCTGCGATTTGCTTCCTCTGGGGCATGACGGCATCCAAACCGCCGCCCTGGCCCGCACCGCCGCCAGCGTGCTGCATATCACGCCCTACCGCAGCTTTCCCAGCGGGGTCACGGCCAGCGCCTCCAAGCGCCGGGAATACCTGCGCTGGGCCGCGGAAGGGGACCGGTACATCGTAGAGGACGATTTTGAATCGGAATTTTCCCTTTTGCGAAAGCCGGAGGAAACGGTGTTTTCTCAATCGGAAAAGGAAAATGTGATTTATTTGAACACCTTTTCCCGCACCGTGTCGCCCTCCATGCGCGTGGGCTATATGGTGCTGCCGGCAAGGCTGCTTCCGCTGTTTGCGGAAAAGGTGGGCTTTTATTCCTGCACCGTGCCCGCTTTCGAGCAGTATGTACTGGCCGCTTTGCTCAACGACGGCGATTTTGAGCGGCATATTAACCGCATCCGCCGCCAGGAACGCAAAAAAGCGGGGAAATAATCGACAAACCCCAGGAAAGTATGAAAGGGCTTTGGCCCTTTCACCAACAATCCGCAGGACTGGCTGAGAGCCGCTTCCTCTATCAATTTGCGGCCGTAAAATGAGCATTTCCAGGCTGAATTGCCTGGAAATGCCATTTTACAGCAAATTGATGTTTCCATCGAAAGACTGCTTGCAGACTTTCGATGGCAGAGCATCGACTTTGCCGATGCTCAAAGGGGCCGCCTCCAATGAGGCGGCCCCAAATTATTGGATTGGAATATTTGTTATTTGGTCAGGTCCACTTCGGTGGCGGTCTGGTTCAGCAGGTGGGTGGAATTGCCCGCTTCATAAGCTTCGGCGCGCTCGTCAATTACTTCCTGATAGCCAGCATCCAGGAATTCCTGAGCGTACTGGGCATACAGGGCGTCGAATTCTTCGGGAGCGCACATGGTCAGCTTGTCGCGGTATTCCTTGTACAGGCTGGTCAGCACGGTCTGGTATTCCGCTTCGGCGTCCATGGTGACGGAATACAGGGCGTTGGCGATGGCCCAGCCGGCATCCTTCACAGCCACTTTGTCATAGTACCAGTTGATGACGTCCTGGGTGAAGTCCTGAGGCAGATCGTGGGGCATATTGTTGCTGATAACGTCTTCGATGGAACCGGCCTGACGGGCTTCAATGGTGATGCACCAGTAGTCCTTATTGTTGGAGAAGCCCATCTTGTAGTCGCCGTTGTAGTCGCTGACGGTGGTGGGCAGGCCCTTTTCGTCATAGTTGAAGGTTTCGCCTTCAACGCCCCACTGGAAGGTGAACAGGTTTTCTTCCTGGGTCAGCCATTCCATGTACATCCAGGCGGCCTTCAGCTGGTCTTCCGTGGCGTCCTTGGAGAAGCCGATCATCATGCCGAAGGGGTTGTCGGTGCGGTAGCCGGGGGTGGTGCCAGCTTCAGCGTCAATTTTGCCGTTTACGGGAGCAATCGCCAGCTTGGCATCGGGATTGGCCTGGTAGAAGGCGGTCAGCCAGTCCATGGAAGCGGAAATGTAGCCGCCATACTGATAGTTCAGGCCGTTGATGAAGTTGGTCTTGTCGTCCTCGGTGCCGATCAGGTAATATTCAGGGTTGATGAGGCCGGCGTTGTAGCGGTAGTTTTCGTTCTTCAGCAGCTTATAGTTGGGTTCCCAGCCCAGGGAGGGAATGTTGTAGTCGCCGTACATGGCCCATTCTTTTTCATCCAGGGGCCAGGTGCGCCAGGAGTAGTTCTGGTCAGAGCCAACGCCGGTCACCATGGTGCCGCCAGCGGGATATTCGGCAATGCCAGCTTCCTTGATCTTCAGCATGGCATCGTTGAATTCGGAGGTGGTCACAGGCACATGGTCGTAGCCAATCTGCTCCAGCCAGTCCATACGCACGAAGGACTGGAAGGTGTAGGCGGTGTCATAATAGGGACGGAAGGCGGCGCAGAAATAGGTTTCGCCGTTGATTTGGGTGTAGGTGAGCTGGTTGTTTTCCACCATGCGGTTGTAGTAGGTGGGGGCAACCTTGGCGAAGTCCTGCATATCGAAGGTGCGCAGATAGCCGTCGCCAGCCCACTGCGTGACCTTGGGATAGTCGTATTCCATCAGCACGGTGGGCAGATCGTCCGCCGCGGCCAGCATGGAATACTTGGTCATTACGTCGGTACGGGGGATGGCCACGTAGTTCACGGTGATGTTGTACTTGTCGCCGAAGTTTTCCTGAATCCACTTGGTCCAGTAGTTTTCTTCCACGTTGGGCACGCCGGCCTGGCCGCGGTCATAGACCGGGATGGTGATGCTGACGTTCTCAGCGAAGGGTTCCCAGGCGGGCTCTTCCGCAGAGGCAAAGGACATCATTCCCAGCAGCATGATGGCTGCCAGCGCCAGGGCAAGGATTTTCTTCATGGATTTTTCCTCCTTGATTTATTTTCAGGACGCACGCGCGCCCTAAGGAACGAGGGGAGAATCGGGGGACTATTTGCGTCCGCAGCCAATTTTATGTAGCCACAGACGACAATCGGCTGCTCATCCCTTTACCGCCCCGACCATAACGCCTTTCACGAAGTACTTTTGCAGGAAGGGATAGATGCAGATGATGGGGATGGTGGCAAACATGATGCAGGCCGCCTGGAGCACTTCGGGAGTGCTGGTCACTTCGATGGCTTCGGACAGGGTCGCGGTCTGGGCTTCGGTGGCGGAAGCCACCAGTTGATACAGTTTATACTGAATCATCTTGAGGGCTTCCTTGGTGATGTAGTATTTATTGTCCGCGTAGGAATTCCAGCGTCCGACGGCGTAGAACAGGGACAGGGTGGCGATGATGGGCATGGACAGAGGCAGCACGATCTTGAACAGAATCTGGAAATTGCTGGCGCCATCCAGGAAAGCCGCTTCCTCCAGGCTGTCCGGAATGGAGGACTGGAAGTAGTTCTTCATAATAAGCATATTATAGGAAGAATAAATAAGCGGCAGAATGAGCACCCACATGGTGTTGAGCAGGTTCAAATCCTTATACAGCAGGTAGGTGGGAATCAGGCCGGCGCTGAAATACATGGGAATCATGAGCAGAAAGGTAAAGAACGTGCGGCCCTTCAAGCGCTTTTTGGACAGGGGATAGGCCGCGCAGGTGCACACGATCATGCCCAGCAGGGTGAAGATGGCCACCACCTCCACGCTGTAGAGGAAGGAATGCACCAGGGTGCCGTCCTCAAAAATGGATTTGTAGGCGTCAATGTTGAGGCCCTTGGGCCACAGCACCACGGACTTTTGCATCACGGCGGTGTTGCTGGACACGGATTTGGCCGCCAGGTGGATAAAGGGCAGGATGCAGGTGAGGCACAGCAGGGTGATAACAAAAATGATGATAAAATCGCCAATGGTAAATTTTCGGATCGCGTGGGAGCCGTCGTTGATGGTATCGAACTCTTTTTCTTTCTTAGCCATGGTTCGCACCTCCTTACAGTAAGCCGTCTTCGCCAAGGGCTTTGGCGAACCGGTCGCTGATGAGCACCAGCATCAGCCCTACCAGACTTTGGAACAAGCCCACGGCGGTGGCCATGCTGAATTTGGAGTTTGCCAAACCTTTTTCATAAATGTAAATGGCCAATTGGTATTGGTAATCGCGCACCTGCGTGTTGGCGAACACGTCCAGGCGCTCGAAATTGCTGCCCATGATCTTGCCCAGGTTCATGATGAGCAGCACTACGATGGTGCTCCGGATGCCGGGCAGGGTGATATGCCAGATGCGCTGCATGCGGTTGGCGCCGTCGA
>CAMOHY010000017.1 GCA_946615495.1 uncultured Clostridia bacterium | reverse complement strand
GAAAATGATCTGTCCTTGGAGGAAATGGAAGAGGAAGAAGCCGAGGACGAAGACGAGGAAGACGAAGAGTAAGTGGACATCTACGCAATCGGAGATTTGCATCTGCCGGGCGGGGAAAACAAGCCCATGAACGTTTTCGGCCCTCACTGGGAGGGGCACTTTGACCGCATTCGTCAGGATTGGCTCAGCAAGGTAAGGGAAGAGGACGCGGTGCTCATCCCCGGCGATATCAGCTGGGCGATGCAGGTGGAGGACGCGCTGCCTGACCTGGAGGAGATTGGAAAGCTGCCAGGAAAAAAAATCCTGCTCCGGGGCAACCACGATTATTGGTGGTGCGGCATTTCCCATTTGCGGGATTTGCTGCCCAAGGGCATGTACGCCGTGCAGAATGACGCCATGGCCCTGGAGGATACGGCTTTCTGCGGCACCCGCGGCTGGACCCTGCCTGGCAAGGATACCTCCCCGGAGGACGAAAAAATCTACCGCCGGGAGCTTTTGCGGATGGAAATGTCCCTGGATAGGGCCGTGAAGCTGAAAAAGGAACGGCTGGTGGTGATGTGCCATTATCCGCCCTTGGGAGAAGGGGGAACGGAAACGCCCCTGTCCCAGCTGCTGGAAAAATATCCGGTGGACGACGTGGTGTATGGCCATTTGCATGGGCCTTCCCTGCGCTGCGCGTCCATTGGGCTTTTCCGGGGCATCCGGTATCACTGCGTTTCCTGCGATGGACTGAAATTTCAGGTATACCGCCTGCCAAGTGGCGAAAAGGTGGAGAATGATCCCATGATGGGGAAGGAGGAGCCTCCTTTTTCCCTGTAAGCGGCTGATGGAGCCGCTTTTTTTGTTTCCCGGTGCAGGAAAAGCCCTAAAAGTGGAGAACCGGCGCAAGGACGCTGGCTCCTTTTCAAATATGAAATTTCTATTACAAATCCCCAAAAACCGCGAAACAAATTCCATCGAAAAGTTTGTATAAACTCAATAAATAATTTTAAAATTTATAAGCAAATATACTATAAAAATGGAGGATACGAAAGCGTGTTCTCTATTTTTTTGTAAAAATCCGGATTCGCTTTCTTCAATTATAACGATTTAACTACAAAATGATGACAAAAATGTTTCCCAAAGACGGAAACCAGCTTTGAAAGGAAACTTGACAAAGCGGTAAAAAGTGCCTTAAAATGGTGATGCGTTCACAAAAGTGGCGAATATGTGGCGGTAAAGGGGGCGGAAAAATGGCGGACGAA
Source organism: uncultured Clostridia bacterium (assembly GCA_946615495.1). GTDB lineage: Bacteria > Bacillota > Clostridia > Christensenellales > Aristaeellaceae > RUG563. The sequence goes on along the minus strand of CAMOHY010000017.1, from coordinate 15,411 downwards.
CATGCTGACGGGCGCAGCACCGAAAATAACGCGGCTGAAAGCGAGGAACAGCACGCCATAAACGGCCCCGAAAAGGAAAAGCAGAGCGGCCAGCTGCCGTTTTTGGGCTTTGTGGGGTCCTTTCCCCACAGCATAGACGCGAAGGGGCGCATGATTATCCCCGCTTCCTTCCGGGACGCGCTGGGCGACCGGTTCGCCGTGGCGCCTTCGCCGGACTTTCAGGCGGTGGCGCTCTATCCCATCGCGGATTGGCTGGCCCGGCGGGACGAGCTGGCGGCGCTTGTTAAGCGCAAGCCTGTGGCCCAGCCGTTTTTGGATATGTTCACCAAGTATAGCTATACGGACTGCGAATCCGACGCTCAGGGCCGTTTGCTGCTGCCCCAGCGCATCCGTTCCTGGCGGCTGGGAGACGCGCGGGACGTGGAAGTGAACGGCGCGTACAATCATATCCGGATCATTCCTGCCTCTAAGGGTAAGGATCAGGACCGCCTCTTCGACGAAAAGTACGCCGATCCGCTGGCCTTCCTGACGGAATTGCAAAGCGATCTTTAATACTGGAAGGTTCTAATAAACGGAAGGGAGGAATATACTCATGCAGAAGGGCAAAATGCAGTATGTGGCTGCCGGGGTGCAGGACGCGCCCAACATGCGCATGCGCGTGCGCAGCTATGTGCAATTGCCGGATTCGGAGGCGGGCCGCGCTGTGGACACCCAGCGGCAGCCTTACCACGCCGTCAGCGTGGAAAAGCGTCCCCGCGGCAGCGTAACGGTGCCCATGCGGTCTGCATTGCTGCTTTTGTGCGCGCTGTTTGTGTTTTTCGGAGTGCTCACCATTAAAAAGGCGGCCCAGCGGTCGGAGATTTCCAAAAAAATCAGCGCGATGGAAACCGCCATCCTGAAAACGGAACGGGAAAACATCGACCTGGCCCAGCAGGTGGCCGAAGCGAGGGATTCCGCCCGCGTGTGCGATATCGCCACCCAAAAGTTTGAAATGCGCAACCCCATGTATGTGACCGCGGAGGCGGTGACGGCGCCGGATACCCGGCCCTTTGAACAGGAAGCCAAAGCCCAGGCGGAATCCATCCCCCATTCCGCGCCCAATGGCATCATGAGCGGCAGCCGGTAAAGAACTGCGCGCCGGCGGCCGCATGCGGGAGGAAAGCATGCGCACGGAGCTGATCGTTCGGAAACGGTTACTAATGATGCTCGTGGCGCTGGCGGCCTTATTTTGTCTGGTGGGCGTCCGCATCGGAAGCCTGACCATATTGCAGGGAGAAGCGCTCACCGCCCGCGGCGTGCGCCAATGGACGCGGGAGGGCGTGGTGGCGGCCCAGCGGGGCGCCATTCAGGATACCAACGGCAACGCCCTGGCCCTGTCGGCCACCGCGTACATCGTCACTGCCAATCCCCAATGGGTGGAGGACGAAGCGGAATTTGCCGCCGTTATGGCGCCGCTTTTGAACGCCGACGCGGCGGCCATGGAAAAACGGCTGCAAAACAAAAAGCTGGCCTCCGTAATCCTCAAGCGGCAAGCGCCGCGGGAAACGGTGGACGCCATCCGGGCGCTGAAAAATGAAAACGCCGTCATGCAGAAGCTGCTGCGCGGCGTTTCCTTTGATGAGGACACCCGGCGCGTCTACCCCAAGGGCGCGTTTTTGAGCCAGATATTGGGGCTAACCAACGTGGATTCCGTGGGGCAAAGCGGATTGGAAAGCGCGTATGAAGCGCTGCTGCGGGGAAAAGAGGGGTCGCTTCGCACGGAAGTGGACGCCCGCGCCCGGCTCCTGCCCGATGGAAAGACGGCCTATGTGGCCCCGGAGGCGGGCTACACCCTGCGCCTGACGGTGGACAGCGCCATTCAGGGCGTGGTGGAAAAGGCCATGCGGGAATGCCTGGCGGCCAATGAAGCCAAGGCGGTGCAGTGTCTGGTCATGGACGTGAACACCGGGGCCATCCTGGCGGCGTGCATGAAGCCGGATTACGATCCCAATTCCCCGCCCAGAGACAATGTGGAGCTGCTCAATGAGCTTATGCGCATGACGGTCATCACCGATGTGTACGAGCCTGGCTCCACCTTTAAAATGCTCACCTGCTCCGCCGCGCTGGACAGCGGCACGGCCTCCTTGAATGACCATTTTACCTGCTCCGGCTCTATTTTTGTGGATGGGGACCGCATCCGCTGCTGGAAAGCCAGCCACGGAAACCAGAGCCTGACCGACGCGCTGGCCAACAGCTGCAACCCCGCCTTCGTCACCCTGGCCCTGCGCATGGGCACCGATACCTTTTATAAGTATCTGAGAGCCTTTGGCATCGGCGTAAAAACGGGGGTGGACCTGCCGGGGGAGAGCGCGGGCATTCTCATCAACAGCCGGTATGTAAAAAATGTGGACCTGGCCCGCATCGGCTTTGGCCAAAGCGTGGCCGTGACGCCCCTGCAATTGATTACCGCGGCCTGCGCCGTGGTAAACGGCGGGCATTTGATGCGGCCCTACATCGTCAAGGAAGTGCTGGACGGTCAGGGGAACACGGTGGAGCGTACGGCGCCCTCCGTGGTATCCAACCCCATCAGCGCCGAAACCAGCGCCACCATGCGCGCTCTGCTGGAAAACGTGGTGGAAAACGGCGGCGGCAAAAACGCCGCTGTGGCCGGCTACCGCATCGGGGGCAAAACGGGCACCGCCCAGGTGTACAAGGATGGCCGGGTGGTGTCCAATGTGCACATCGGCTCCTTCGTGGGCTTCGCGCCCATCGACCAGCCCCGGTTTGCCGTGCTGGTTACGGTAAACGAAGCCCAGGTGCCTGTGGATTACGGCAGCACCACTGCCGCGCCCTTTGCCAGCCAGATCATGGAGGAAGTGCTTTCCTATCTGGGCGTTAAAAAGAATGACCCCAAGGCGACGGCGCCGCCCCAGCGGGCCGTGCCCTCCGTGGTGGGCATGACGGTGTCCCAGGCCCGCAGGGAATTGCGGGAGGAGGGCTTTTTGGCCGATACGGACGGGGTGAGCGACCGGGTGTCGGCCCAGGCCCCGGCGGCGGGCGCAAGGATGCCCCAGGGCGCCAAGGTGATGCTTTACACCTATGAAAACGAACCGCTTAAAACCATGGACTTGATTTCCGTGCCGGATGTGAAGGGGCTTTCCATGGTGGAGGCGGCAAGGCAGCTGCGTTTTCGCGGCTTTGATATGGAAATGGCGGGCAGCGGCCTGGCAGTGCGGCAGTCGCCGGCGGCAGGCAGCTATGCCCAGCCCGGCACAGCCGTCCAAGTGACGTTTGAATTACCACTGCAATGAACGGGAGTGAACAAGATCATGTTGCTATCTGCGCTGGCGCAATCATTGGGAGAGGAACTGGTGGAAATCCGCGGAGACTGCGAAATCGCCTCCATGAGCATGGACAACCGGAAATTCAGCAATCTGGACCGCGGGCTGTTTTTCTGCGTGCCCGGCGCGCGGTTCGACGGCCATAATTTCGCCGCCCAGGTGGTGGAAAACGGCGCGGTAGCCCTGGTGGTTAATCACTTTGTGGATGTTTCCGTGCCCCAGGTGCAGGTGAAAAATGTGCGGGCGGCCATGTCCCTGATGGCGGCGGCGTTTTTTGGGCATCCGGAAAGGGAAATGAAGCTGCTGGGCGTGACCGGCACCAAGGGGAAAACCACCACCAGCTACCTCATCAAAGCCATCATGGAGGAAGCGGGCTACAAGGTGGGCCTGATCGGCACCACCGGCAACATGATTGGCCAGGAATACATCAAAAGCGAATTCACCACCCCGGAGCCTATCGATTTTTTCCGCACCCTGCGCCATATGCGGGACGAGGGGGTAACGGTGGTGAGCATGGAGGTGTCTGCCCACGCTATCGAAATGGGCCGCCTGGCGGGCGTGCACTTTGAGGCGGGGTGCTACACCAATCTGTCCCAGGATCATTTGGACCTGTTCGGCACCATGGAAAGGTATTTCCAGTGCAAAAAGTCATTCTTCACGCCCCAATGGGTTTCCAACGCCGCCATCAACGCCGATGACGATACCAGCGCCGAAATCCTGCGGGATATTACCGTGCCCCACAGCACCTTTGGCATTTGCGGCAACGCGGATATTTTTGCCCGCGATATTGAAATCACGGAAAACGGCGTCAGCTTCATCATGAAGCTGTTTGACATGAATGAATACCCGGTCAAGCTGCAATTGACCGGCATGTTCAACGTGTATAACGCCCTGGCCGCCGCCGCGGTGGGGCTGATTGTGGGCGTGGCGCCGGAAACCATCACCGAGGCCTTGGCCAAGGTAAGGTCCGTGCCGGGGCGTGCCCAGGTGCTGGACACCCATACGCCCTACAAGGTGATTTTGGACTATTCCCATTCTCCGGACGCGCTGGAAAACATTCTTTCCACCGTGCGCCAGTTTGCCCGCGGCCGGGTGATTTCCCTGTTTGGCTGCGGTGGCGACCGGGACCATTTGAAGCGGCCCATTATGGGCGAAATTTCCGGGCGGATGGCGGATTTTTCCATCCTGACCAGCGATAATCCCCGCACGGAGGACCCCATGGCCATCCTGGCCTCCATTGAGGAGGGCATCAAGCCTACCGGCGGAAAGTACGTGGTGATCGAAAACCGGCGGGAGGCCATCCGCTATGCCCTGCAAATGGGCCAGGAAGGGGATATCATCGTGCTGGCCGGCAAGGGCCATGAAACCTACCAGGAGATCATGGGCGTCAAGCGTCCCTTCGACGAAAAGGTGGTCGTGGCGGAGCTGCTGGAGGAAATGGACAAATAAAGGAAAAAAGACCCTGCCGGAAGGGCGGGGCATTTTCCTATACAACTTTTTTACAAGAGGAGATATAGAACGATGTTTCTGTACTGCGCGTACGCGGCGGTGGCGGCTATGGCCATTGTGCTGCTGGTGATGCCCAAATTCCTGCCCTTCTTAAAAAAGCTCAAGTTTGGCCAGACCATTTATGATCTGGGCCCCAAGGCTCACTTGGCCAAGCAGGGCACGCCCAACATGGGCGGCATCGTGACGGCCCTGGCCACGGTGGCAACCACCGCAGTGATCGCGGTCATCGTAGGCGTTAAGCGCGGCTGGAGCTTCGCACTGGAAAACAATCTGTGGCCGCTGCTGTTTATCACGGTGGGCTGCATGGCGCTTTTTGGCTTCCCGGACGACTACATCAAGGATGTGAAAAAGGACCATGAGGGCTTGAAGCCCAAGCAGAAGCTGATTGGGCAAATGATCGTTGGCCTGCTCTTTTCCGCCTTTTGCTATTGGAAAATCGGCAGCGATGTGATTCTTCCCTTTACGGACAAAACCTGGAATTTGGGCTATTTCTATATCCCCATCATGACGGTGCTGGTCATGTTCATCACCAACTCCGCCAATTTGCAGGATGGGGTAGACGGCATCCTCTCCTCCGTCACCATCGTGGGCATGGCGGCCTTCGGGCTCATCGTGCTCTTTATGGGCTTGGGCGGCAGGGTGGAGGCGCTCAGGGGGGAACACCGCTTCCTGCCCATCGCTGTGCTATGCTTTGCGCTGGTGGGCGCGTCCCTGGGCTTTCTGCGCTATAACCGCCACCCGGCCATGATTTTCATGGGCGACACCGGCAGCATGTTCATCGGCGGCGCCATGGTGGGCGTGGCGATGCTGGCCAAGTGCCAGTTTTTGCTGATTCCCATTTGCTTTACCTGCATCATGAGCAGCGTGTCCGTGATGATGCAGACCACCTATTTCAAAATCACCAAGAAAAAGTACGGCCAGGGAAAGCGCATTTTCAAAATGGCGCCCTTGCACCATCATTTTGAGCTTTCCGGCATGAAGGAAAACCAAATCGTGCTCATGTACGCCCTGGTAACGGCTGTGCTGTCCGTCATCGCCGTGCTGTCCATGAAAGCGTTTTATTAAAGGAGCGTGAACGAGGCCATGCAGAACAACTTGTATTTCGGAACGATGAAGCGGCGGCATTACGCCGGGGAAAAGGCGGAAAACCCCTGGGCGGGCAAGCGGGTGCTGATCGTGGGCATGGCCCGCAGCGGCGTCGCCGCGGCGCAGCTGCTGTGCCGGGAAGGCGCGCAGGTGACGGTAAACGATATGAAGCCCAGGGAAAGCTTTGGCGATAAATTGGACGCGCTAAATGCGCTGCCCGTAGTTTTCCGCCTGGGCGAGGACGGCATCGACGCCTTGAAGGGCCAGGAGGCGCTGGTCATCAGCCCCGGCGTGCCCATCGACGCGCCCATCGTGAAAGCCGCCAGGAGCGCGGGCATTCCCGTGACCGGCGAAATGGAAATGGCCTCCACCTTGCTAAAAGGCACCCTGGTGGCCGTGACCGGCACCAACGGCAAAACCACCACCGTGTCCCTGCTGGGGGCGATTTTTGAAGCGGCGGGCAAGGTGGCCCACGTGTGCGGCAATATCGGCTATCCCCTGTCCGCCGCCGTCATGGAAAGCCGGTATGACCATGTGGTGGTGGCCGAGGTATCCTCCTTCCAGCTGGAAACCACCCAAACCTTCCATCCCCTGTCCGCCGCCGTGCTGAACGTGACGGAGGACCATTTGAACCGCCACGGCACCATGGAGGTGTATACCGGGCTCAAGCGCCACATCTTTGACGCCCAGGACGAAACCAATTTCGCCGTGCTCAACTATGAGGACCCGCTGTGCCGCGCCATGGCGGAGGGGCTCAGGAGCAGGGTGCTGTATTTTTCCAGACTTCACGAGGTGGAGCAGGGGGCTTTCGTTCGGGACGGCAATATCATCGTGCGCGTCGGCGCGGAGGAAAAAACCGTCTGCGGCGCGGAGGAATTGCGCATTCCCGGCCCGCATAACCTGGAAAACGCCCTGGCCGCCGTGGCCATCGCTTTTTCGCGGGGCGTGCCCGCGCCGGTGATCCGCCAGGCGCTGCGCACCTTCCAGGGCGTGGAGCACCGCATTGAATTTACCAGAGAATTGGACGGCGTGCGCTATATCAACGACAGCAAGGGCACCAACGTGGATTCCACCATTAAGGCGGTGCAGAGCATGAAAGCGCCCACGGCCCTGATCCTGGGCGGATACGACAAGCATGTTTCCTTCGTGCCCTTGGCTCAGGAAATTGTGAACACGCCGCTGATTGAAAACTGCGTGCTCATCGGCGTAACGGCGGGGCAGATTGAACAGGCCCTGCGGGACGCGGGATACGGCCATATCTATCACGCCGCCTCCCTGCAGGAAGCAGTGGAAACGTGCCGGAGGCTTTCCCGCCCCGGCGGCAACGTGCTCCTGTCTCCCGCCTGCGCGTCCTTTGATATGTTTGAGGATTACGAGCAGCGGGGAAGGATTTTCAAGGATATCGTACAGCATTTACAATAAACGGTACAGAAGCAAAAGAGCAGCGAGGCGCATTTTCGGATGCGCCTTTATGCTGTCTTTGGGCACGGAGGAGGAGCATACGGAATAGGAAAGGCGGATAAGACCATGCTTGCCACCGCGCCGCGAAGAAAGCCCAGGCCCGTGGATAAAACGCTGTTGACACTGACGGGGATGCTGCTCATGCTGGGCTTGCTCACCCTGTTCAGCGCCACCTATTACAAAGCCCAGGATGGGGGCGACCCGCTGTCCGAAGTGAAAAAGCAATTGTTCGGCGCTGGGGTGGGCTTTGCGGCCATGGCCGTCACCGCCCGCGTGCCTTTCCGCTTTTGGCAGCGGCGGCGGGTGGTTATGACAGGCGTGGGGGTCAGCCTGGCCCTGCTCTTATTGGTAGCCATTCCCGGCATCGGCACCTCCATCAATGGTTCCCGCCGCTGGCTCACCTTAGGGCCATTGTCCTTTCAGCCGGGGGAGCTGGCCAAGTATGCCGCCGTTTTGTTTATGGCTATGACGCTGACGGCGCGGGGCAAAAAAATCAAGCGGCTCTGGACGGGCATCCTGCCCGTGCTCATCGTGCCGGGCATCATGTTTTTGCTGATCTTGGAACAGCCCAACCTATCCACCGCCGGCACCATCATCATCGTCAGCGTTCTGATGGTCATGCTGGCGGGGGCCAAATGGCGCCACATGCTGGCGCTGGGCGGCGGCGGGCTGGCGGTGGGGGCGTATTACGCCTGGAGCGCCGAATACCGGCGGGAACGCCTGCTTTCCTTTACCGATCCCTTCGCCAAAATGAGCGATGAGGGCTACCAATTGTCCCAATCCTTGATCGCGTTCGGCTCCGGCGGGCTGTTCGGCATGGGGCTGGGGCAGGGCAGGCAAAAATACGCGTATCTGCCTTACCCGGAAAGCGATTTTATTTTCGCCATCGTGGGGGAGGATTTCGGCCTGGCCGGGTGCCTGGCGGTGATCCTTCTGTTCGTGGCCTTTCTCTTGGCGGGCATGCGCATCGCCATGCACTGCGAGGATAAATTCGGCTGCCTGCTGGCGGCGGGCATCGTGGGCATGATCTGCGTGCAGGCGTTCATCAATATGGGCGTGGTCGTGGGCATCCTGCCCACCACAGGCCTGCCCCTGCCCTTTTTCAGCGCGGGCGGCACCTCTCTTTCCATTACCATGGCGGCGGTGGGAATCGTGCTCAACGTGAGCAGGAGCGCGGCGACGAACCTTTTGTAAAAAAAGCGAACAGTTTTCAGCGTGCGGCGAACAGTTTTATGGCCGGTCACCAAGCGCGCGGCCCAAGGTAAAAAACTAAATAAAACTGTACGCCGCACGCTGTTCACTTCCGTTAACGCCGCTCTCTTTTCTTTTCCTTCCTTTCTCGTTTTTCACCCTTTCTCCCTTCCGGCATAGCCTGAAAGAAGAAAGAAGGTGGAAATCGTGGAAGGATTTCGGGTGCGGGGCGGCGAAAAATTACAGGGCCAGGTGCGGCTGGAGGGCGCGAAAAACGCTGTGCTGCCCATCCTGGCGGCGTCCCTGCTGCCGCAGGGGGATACCGTGATTCGGGATTGCCCGGATATTCGGGATGTGCACGCCATGGCCGGCATTCTGCAAAAGCTGGGCTGCCGCTGCCAATGGGAAAAGGGCGTAATGCGCATTGAGAACGGCGGACTGCGCCACTGGGAAATGCCGGATGAACTGTCCAAGCAGATTCGTTCCTCCATTTTTTTGCTGGGGCCCATCCTGGGACGCCTGCGCCGGGCCACCGTCACCTATCCGGGGGGCTGCGAAATCGGCCTGCGGCCCATTGATCTTCATTTGAAGGGCCTGCGCGCCCTGGGGGTAAAGATCGTGGAGGATGGCGGCGTGATTTACTGCGATGGGAAAAACATGCGCTCCGGCGACGTGTACTTTGACTATCCCAGCGTGGGCGCCACGGAAAATGTGATGATGGCCGCGGCGCTGCTGCCGGGCGTCACCACCATCCACCACGGCGCGCGGGAGCCCGAAATAGAGGATTTGCAGAATTTTCTGAACGCCATGGGCGGCAAGGTCCGCGGCGCGGGCACCCAGCGCATTGAGGTGGAAGGCGTGGAAAAATTGCACGGCGCGGCCTACGCCCCCATTCCGGACCGCATTGCCGCGGGCACGCTGCTGTGCGCCGCCGCCGTAACCGGGGGAGAAGTGGAGCTGACCAACATTCGCCCCTGGGACCTGATTCCCGTTACGGAAAAGCTGAAGGAAATGGGCTGCAGCGTTTCGGAGGAATATGGCCGCGTTCTTTTGAGCGCGCCGGGCAGGCTGCGCGCCTTTTCCTGCCTCCAAACCCAGCCCCACCCTGGCTTTCCCACCGATATGCAGGCCCAGATGCTGGCCATTTCCTGCACGGCGGAGGGCACGTCGGTGATTGTGGAAAACGTGTTTGAAAACCGGCTCGCCCACGTGGCGGACCTGTGCCGTATGGGCGCTGAGATACGGGTCAGCGGCCGCACGGCGGTGGTGACGGGCGTGGAAAAGCTGCACGGCATGCACGTGACCGCCCGCGACCTGAGGGGCGGGGCCGCCCTGGTGCTGGCCGCCCTGAATGCCCAGGGCGAAAGCGTGGTGGAGAACGCCGCGCTCATCGACCGGGGCTACAGCCACCTGGAAAATACGCTGAAAAATCTCGGCGCCCAAATCGAACGAATCGAAATGTAAGCCGGATTGCGGCGAATAAGCCCATTACGGAGGAATACGAAGCCATGTCTCAGCCTTTGCCTCAGGATTTTGCCCCTTTCCAGCCCGCCAGCCCGCCGCCCCCCATGCGAAAGCGCTCCGGGGCGGTCACGGTGGTGGCGGTGATGGTGCTTTTGCTGGCCATATTGGTAATTCTCAATGAAAGCCTGCTCAAGATCAAAGCGGTCATGGTGTCGGGCAATGTGCGCATTTCCGGGGAAGAGGTGATTCTGGCCGCGGGATTGGACCGGCCGGTAAGCTATTTTTCCGTGAATGAAAAAAAGATCGCCCAGGGCATAGAAAGCAACCGGTATCTAAAATTCGTGGGCCTGGAAAAGTTTTTTCCGGACAGGCTGACCCTTTACGTGGAGGAGCGGCAGCCCATGGTGCAGGTGCAGGAAATGGGCGCGGATTATTTCCTGGCCGACGACGGCATGGTGCTGGAGCGCAAGGGCAGGGACGAAAAGCAGGCGCCCGCCGGCATCAATTTGGACGCCATGATCGTGGTGACGGGCTTAAAGCCCAAGGAAATGCGGGTGGGCCGCTTCATGATTGCGGGGTCCACCGCCCATATGGAGGCCTACGTGCAATTGCTGGATGAATTGGAGCAGCAGCGTTTTTCTTCAGAGATATCCGAATTGAACGTGACGAATCCGGAAAGCCTATATTTGGTTACGCGGGATGGGTACACCGCCCATTTGGGCGATTTGAGCGAGCTAAGGGCAAAAATTGGCACGGTGCGGGCGGTGGTGTACAGGCTGCGGGAAATGGGAAAGGTGGGCGGCAGGCTGGAAGCAAGCATTCCCGGCGAAGTGATTTATACGCCCGCGTCGCCCTAAAATTGGATGAAAATATGAAAAATGAGAAATTTTTTTAAAAAAATAGGAGCTTTTTTCCGTTTTCCACTTGCCAAATTATCACAAAAAGGTTACAATAAAGTGACCGAAGTAGGAGAATTCGCTTTCGGCTTTTTCAGGCTTAAAAGCATATGCTTCTTTGGGCCAAGGAACAGGGGATGATGGACGGATGAAAACCACGGTTGCCGCAATCGATTTTGGCACAAGCAAGATCGTGGCGCTTGTTGCCGAAACCAGCGGACGGCAGCGCTGCGATATCATAGGCGCCGGCACAGTCATCTATGACGGATATCTGGAAGGGCGCTGGAACGCACCGGACCAGCTGAACGAAGCGATTTCGGAAGCGGTGAAAGCGGCGGAGGAACAATCCCATACCCGGCTTAGGGACGTGTATGTAGGCGTGCCGGGGGATTTTTCTCAGGTGCGCACGGTGGAAGTGAAGGTGGATTTGCAGGGGGCCGATCCCCGCGTAACCGAGCGGGATATCGGCGCGCTGTTTGATAAAGCGGTGGAGGAGCTGGGCGATATCCGCGGCAGCATCATTCACCGCAGTCCCGCCTGGTTTATTGTGGACGACGGGAAAAAGACGCTGGAGCCCATGGGCATGCACGGCTACGAACTGCGGGCCATGATCTCCTTTGTGATTGCCGATCAGTTTTTCCTGGAGGATATTCAGGAGCGCTTCCGCAGCCTGGGGCTGAATGTGAATGGCTGCCTGTCCACGCCGGTGGGACAAGCCATGCTGTTCGTTCCCGATGAGGAACGGGACCGCAGCGCCGTGCTGGTGGATATCGGCTACCTGACCACCGAAGTGATGGTGGTGCAGGGCGACGCCATTACCAGCCTGACCAATATTCCCATGGGCGGCGGCCATATCGCGGCCGACTTGGCCTATGGGCTGGAGGTGCCGCTGCAATCCGCCGAGCAGATCAAGCGCGGCTATGTGTATGGCCTTTCCGCCGGTCAATCCACCTTTGAAGGGGTGGACCAGGCGGGCAACGCCAAAACCTTTACCCGCGAACAGGTGGAAGAAGTGCTGGAGCCCAGGGCTGAGGAAATTTGCGAAGCCATCCGGGACGCGGTGATCGATTCCGGCATGAAGCTGGGCAAGTGGTCGCCTGTATATCTGACCGGCGGCGGCCTGGCCATCAACCGGGGCGGACGGGAGTTTTTGGCGGCCAAGATGGAGCGCACGGTGCGGGAGCTTCCCCGCAAGGCCGTGAAGCTTTCCAGCCCCGCCTATTCCAGCGCCCTGGGCCTGCTGGATTTGCTCATTGATACTACGGCCAACGCTCACGCGGGCGGTGGCATGGGCGGCTTCTTCCGCAGCTTGTTTGGCGGCTGATCGCGCCGCTGCCGATATTGAACATAGGGGGATTTGAACATGCCTTTTGAAGTACAAGTAGATCAGCCGTCCTTCGCCTCCATTAAGGTTGTTGGCTGCGGCGGCGGCGGCACCAATGCCGTGAACCGCATGGTGGAAGCAAACTTGCAGGGCGTGCAGTTCATCGCCGTGAATACGGACCGTCAGGCGCTGACCTTGAGCCAGGCTGACGTGAAGATTCAGATCGGCGAAAAGCTGACCAAGGGCCTGGGCGCGGGCGCTGTGCCCGAAGTGGGCCGCCGGGCAGCGGAAGAAAGCCGGGAAGAAATCGCCCAGGCGCTGAAAGGGGCGGACTTGGTGTTCGTCACCGCCGGTATGGGCGGCGGCACCGGCACCGGCGCGGCTCCCATCGTGGCCGAAATCGCCCGCGAAATGAACTGCCTCACCATCGCCGTGGTGACCAAGCCCTTCGCTTTTGAAGGCAAGCAGCGCATGAAGAACGCCGAAATGGGCATCAATGATTTAAAGCAGAGCGTGGATACCCTGGTGGTGATTCCCAATGACCGGCTGCTGCAGGTGGTTAGCAAGGGAACCACCATGCTGGAAGCCTTCCGCATTGCCGACGACGTGCTGCGCCAGGGCATTCAGGGCATTTCCGATTTGATTGCTGTACCCGCTATGATTAATCTGGACTTTGCCGATGTGAAGACCATCATGGAATCCGGCGGCATGGCCCATATGGGCATCGGCGTGGGCAAGGGCGAAACCCGCCTGGTAGACGCGGCCAACAAGGCCATCTCCAGCCCCCTGCTGGAAACCAAGATCGACGGCGCCCGCGCCGTGCTGATTAACGTGACCGGCGGCACCGATATGAGCATCATGGAAATCAACGAAGCGGCCAACCTGGTGATGGAATCCGCCGACAGCGAAGCCAATATCATTTTCGGCGCCGGCATTGATGAAACCCTCAAGGACGAGGTGCGCATCACCGTGATTGCCACTGGCTTTGAAAAGACGCCGTTCCCCACCCGCGAAAAGAAAAAGACCCGTACGGCGACGCCCTACGGCGCGGCGGTGCCCTCCTATAATCCCTATGAGAACCGGCCCCGCGCTGAAGCTGGCGCCGAAAATCAGGGCTTTGAAGCGCCCGCTCCCGCCACGTATGAAGGGGACAATTCCTTCTTCCCCGGCGGCGCGCGGCCCATGGCTGCGCCTGCTGCTCCCTATCAGGCGCCCTACGCGCCGCAGCAGCCCTTTGGCCAGGGCTACGGCCAGCCCGCTTATCCCCAGCAGCCCGCTGTGCAGCCCTATCCGCCGCAGCAGGCCTACCAGGCGCCCCAGCAGCCCGCCGCCAACGCCAAGGATGACCTGGGCGTGCCCGCGTTCCTGCGCCGGGGAGAAAAGAAATAATTTCTGAACCGTTTATCAGCTGCCCTGATTTTATGAAAGGGCAGCTTTTTTACTGAAAAAAGCTAAAAGATAAGCCAAAAAAAGGAAGTGGCAATGCAACAAACGGCTGTTTTTCGACGTCATAATAGGTGAGAAGGGAGGAAACCAATATGAAAAAACTGTTGATTGCGCTTTTGTGCATGCTTCTGTGCCTGACCCCGGCGTTGGCCGCCGCGGAAGAAACGCAGGGCACGGGAGAGGAACAGGATGTGGAATTGGATGAATTTTTCCGTTCCATGGTGGGCCGCATTTCCTTTACCCTGCCGGGGCTGCCGCTGCTCATCCGGGAGCCGGATTTGACCGAGCAGGCCGCCAAGGAATTGGGCACAGCTTTTCTGGGCTGGAAAAACAAGGTGCAGCTGGTAGGCGGCAGCGGCGGCGGCGCGGAATTTCAGGTGCATATCGCCGATGTGTCTCCCGCCATCAGCCTCATGCGGGAAGCCCGTCCCGGCGAAATAGAAACGGATTACCAGCTGAACGCCTTGCAAAACCTGATTCAATTCTATTTGAATATTCATGATGGAGAATTAACGGACAGGCCCACCGTGGACATCATCCGGCCCAAGGATGATGACACGGATGAAAACGCGCTTCCAGTCATGCACTTTTCCTATCGCTATCCTGATGCGGAGGGTGTGGAATACGGCGGCAAAGCCCTCATTGACGGGAATCTGGCCGTGGTGATGATGTGCCAAATGGACGAAGAGAATAAAGCCGTGCTAATGGATATGCGGCCCGTAGCGCCTGAGGAGGCGCAGGCTTTTGCCAGCCGTCAGCCGGAGGAGGTTACCATGGGCAGGCTGAAAATTACCTTCCCCGTTCCGCCGGAAAATCATTCCTCACGGGGGCATTATTTTTCCCATGTGTTCACCCCCGATTACGCCTACCTGAACGCAGAGCACATGGCCCTGCCGCTTTCCCTCTTCCTGGAGGAGGAGGATGAGGAAGATGGCCTGAGGGGCTTTGCCGAAATGTCCGCCCAGGGCTACCAGGAGGAAGGCGTCATCGCGGAATACACAGTGTTTCAGGCCTGTGAAGGCGTTTACGCTTTCTCCGCCAAAGGGCCGGACCGCACCGCCCTGGGAGAAGTGCGGGATTTGATGCAGGCTTATTTTTCCCTGGACGGGGTGTATACCGTAAACGCCCCCGACACGGAAATGGGCCGGGCGTTCCTAAATTCCATAGAGATCATGGAGGAAGCGGCAGAATAGCCTTCCACAAAAGGCTGTCCCAAATCAGGAAGTATTTACCAGACAAAGAGAAAATCTATAAAATTTGGCACGAGGTTCCAACCAGATTGGCAGAATCTCGTGCCATCTTCATTTAGAAAAAGGAGTTTTGATCCTACTACGTTATAAAAAGTAGAAAGGATATAAGTATAAAATTCGATGGATACCCCCTATCGCTTTTCTCGGAAGGGGGATTGGGGGAACCGCTCTTTGGGCTCCAAAGAACGGTTCAGACTGTCGACAAACCCCAGGAAAGGATGAAAGGGCTTTGGCCCTTTCATCAATAATCCGCAGGACCGGCTTTGCCGGTCCGAGGAGCAACAGAATGTTGCTTCCTCTATCAATTTGCGGCCGTAAAATGAGCATTTCCAGGCTGAACTGCCTGGAAATGCCATTTTACAGTAAATTGATGTTTCCATCGAAAGAGTGCTTGCAGACTTTCGATGGCAGGCGCTGTCTCACATTCTGTAAAAAACGCACAAACGCAGCATGGGTTGACCCAC
>CAMOHY010000016.1 GCA_946615495.1 uncultured Clostridia bacterium | reverse complement strand
ATGCTGCGTTTGTGCGATTTTTACAGAATGTGAGACAGCGCCTTTTTGTATAAAAAATGAAAGCGTCCCTTAGGCCCTTCGGCTTCGGAAGACCACCTGGTACGCGGCTGCGCCGATGAGAAGGCAGGCGCAGGCCATGATGAGGTAGGCCGTCCAGATAGGCAAATCCACCAAAATTTTTCCTTCCACGGAAAACTCCATGCAAATGCACACGCCGACGCCCAGCAGCACGGCGGCCCAGCAGAGCAGGATGCCGCCAAGGGACATTCGCCGCTCCTGCTTCTTCCTTGTCCAGCGCAGCACGGCGAACAGCATCAGCCCGGCGATGACCAGCGCGGCGGTCAATTGGCTCACCCGAACGAAAAGCCAGCGCAGGGTCCTATCCTGCCGCAGGCTTTCCAGCAAAATCTGGCAAGCGCTGTAAAGCAGCAGGAAAAGACGGGCCGTATTCCCGGCCTTCCGCCGTTTGCGCAGCACGGCGACCAGAATGGCCAGGGCCGCCAGCCCCTCCCATACGAATACGGCCAAATGCCATTCCTCATAATCCGCCCGGAACACGGCCACGGGGAAAAAGCACCAAGCGCCTTCATCCAGGTAAAAGCCCCGGCCTTCTCCGCTGAAATATTCCGCGAAGCGCATCAGAGCGATCATGAGCGCGCCAGGCGCCGCCAAAGCGTCCAGCACCGGGGCAACGGGCTGTTTCGTGCTCTTGGCTGACAGCAGAGCGGCCAGCGCCGCGCCGCCAACGGCGCCCCACAGGGCAAAGCCGCCGTCCCAAAGCCGCAGCATGCCGTCCAGCCCCACCTCCAGATAATAATACACGCGGGCCAGGCAGTAGAACAGGCGCGCGCCCAGCAGCCCTAAAGGCAGGGATAGCAGCGCCGTGCGCCACAGCGTATCCGCGTTTATTTTCCGCTTTTTTCCCAAGGCAAAAAACAGGAAAAGCCCCGCCCCCAGCGAAAGCGCCAGGCACAGGGCGTACGCCGTTACCGGCATACCGAAAACCGAAAAAACGATGATATCCTCAAATTCCATGGATGCGTCCTTTCCGCGCGGTCAGGGCAGATAAGCGCTGGAGAAAAACAGGATGTCCTTGAGCTGGCGGCTCTTGGGGTTGTTGGGGGAATTGACCCGCACATATTTGCCGTTCTGCTTAAAGGCCATGGTGGAGGAAATGCCGCCGTCCAGGTTGTAGGCGTTCTGCACGCCTTCAAAGGAAGCCACCAGATCGGTAAACTGTTCCAAGTTCATGCCCACGCTGCCCTTGTCCTCCGGCCCTTCCGAGCAGATGCACAGGTATTCCAGCTCGCCCGTCTGAGCGATGCACATGCGCATGGCCGCCTTATCGGCGGCATTGTTCATGTTTACAAAGCCAGTCTGCCTCTCTCCGTCAATGACCAGGCCGGGGCCGAAGGTGAAGCCGTTTATGATGGCGCCGGGGAAGGCGGCGATGTCGGCGTTGGTGGCCTGGGGCAAAATGTGCAGATCGCCTTTGTCATCAATAATCAGCACGTCAAAGCGCAGGCCGGATTTTTCCTCCGTGTTATCGCACTTGGTGCGCAGCACCTTGCCCTGGCGCGCCACGAACCCCACGTTGTTGTGGCCGATAAAATAATCGCCGTTGATGGCCAGCACGGCCTTGTTCCGCTGGGCCAGGGTGCGGCCAAATTCCTTGCCGTCGTCGCTGTAGCGGCCCGCCATGGCGGTACGCAGCTGGGAGGCGTTGGCGATTTTCACATAGGCCACCATATAATTGGTTTCATAAATGCGGCCCTTCTCGATGCGGACGGAAATGGAAGGGTCCTCATATTCCCAATCGGAAAGATAGCCCTCCGCCAAGGGCTCAATCAGGTCCGCGGGCTTAACGTCCAAGGGAATATCGATAATTTCCGCCTGGGCGATGATGGCCCCGGAGGGCACCAGAACCAGCATGCAAAGCAGCATCAGCGCCAGCAAAACGGCGCGCAGTACATTTTTCAAGGGACTTGTCCTCCTTGCTTTATCAGGGCAGCATCTGCCCGTTTTCAAACCGGATGATCCCGCTTTCCAGGAAGGAAGCCGGGGGATCCTCCACGTTGTTGTATTGCTTTTTCATCACCAATTTGGCAAACACCGCCTGCTGGGCAGCCGGGTCCTCCAGGGGCATGGGCCGGTAATCCGGGCTGCCCTGGGTTTCGCAGGCGATGACCTGCAGGCGCTTTAGCTGCACCTGCCCATTCACCCGTTCATACGTCACCTGGAAAATGCCGGTGGAGGGGTCCACCTTGCTCATGGTGCCGAAGGTGAAATTGCCGGTGGAATACAGAATGGGCTTTCCCTGATAAAACTGAATGGGCTGGAGCACATGAGGATGATGGCCCCAGATCATGTCCGCTCCTGCGGAAATGATTTGCTTGGCATAGGCGATTTGGGAGGGCTCCGGGGTCATGTAGGTTTCCCGGCCCCAGTGCAGGCTGACGACCACCACGTCGCAGTGCTCCTCCTCCCGCAGCTTTTTAATGCGGTTGGCAATGCGCTTCTGGTCGCTGTCCTGAGGATAAGTAAAGCCAACAAAGCCAAAGCGGATATCGCCTACGTCCACCACGCCCAAATCGTCGTGCCCGTCGGGATTATTGGGGTACACCGTGCCAAAGCGGAGCACGCCCGCACTGTCCAGGGTGGCGAGCATATCGCTGTAGCCGGTATCCTGGAAATCCATGCAGTGGTTGTTGACGGTGTTCACCATTTCCACGCTGCCCTCGATAAGGGCCTGCACGTGGTCCGGGTCGGCGATCAGGTTGTATTTATGGTCCGGGTAGCGGGGCCGGGTTTTGGTGGTGAGCACCACCTCCAGGTTCGCCACAGTCAGGTCGTCCTGCTCCAAATACGGTTTAACCAGGGAGAAGGGCCAACCATAGCCCTTTTCATCGATGATCCGGTGGTAGGAGTTTTCCACCGTTTTATACTGGACGGAATCGCCAATGGAGCAATCCCCGATAAAGGACAGGGTGACGCCCGTTTTTTCCGGTGCGGGGGAGGGGACGGCTTCCGTTTTCGCTGTTTGGACCGCTTCCGTTTCCAAAGCGCCTTGAGGCTGCCCTCCGGCCTCCGGCTCCGGCGCGCCTCCGGCAGGAACGGCGCCGGTATAGGTCAGGGTATAGGGATCGTTCTTGGCGCCCGTGCCGCCGGAGAGGGCCAAACAGCTCAAATCCAGCCGCACGGCCAGCCGCAGCCCGGCCACCTTGGTGTTGGTGTAAGCGCCCCAGCTGATATGGCCGTTGTGGCCCACCAGGCCAAATTTATAGCCGGAGGGATCCTTGATGGCTACGCACCAGTAGGGGCTTTTGCCGTTTCCGCCCTCCACATACAGGCCCTGGGCCTTGGCGTAGGGGGTGCACACGGCCTGCCGCATGGGGTAAGCGTTCAATTCTTCTCCCCACTGGCCTTTGCTGAAGCCGTAATCCGCTTCGTTCAAATAATCCTCCTGGGTCAGGGGATACAGCAGCCCCAGGCCCGGCTCCTCCACCAGAGCGGCGCGGATGGAATCCTGCCCCAGCAGCGTATCCAGCCCTTCGGAATTCAGCCAGGCGTACAAATCGCTTTCCGCATAGCTGGAAATGCGGCGGAAGGAATGGTTTTCGATCACCTTGGGGTCCGATTCAAAAATGACCTGCTTGGCGTCCAGCACATATTCCGTCAGCAGCAGGGCGCGGCCCTCTTTAATATCCAGCACGCGCCATAAAACGGGCTGGGCAGTGCCGTCCTTTTCGTAAGGATAGCTGCCCAGCAGCACATATTCATAGCCCAGGCCCTTTTCATAGCCCCGCATTTCCGCCTGGGCGGGGGCCAGCGGCAGCAGGCACAGGAGGATTAATATCCCCACGATGAGCGCTTTTTTCACACTTGTCCTCCTTCAGGATACAGCGCGGCCCAAGGCCCCGCCGGAACGGAAGGCAATTTGCTTCCTTCCTTTCATTATATCTTTCCCGGCGAAAGATGTCAAACCCAAATAAAGGCGAAGCGGAAAATACAAGCGTGATTTTACGGATCGTTTACATTTTCCGGCGCGGAAAGCAACTGCGAAAGCGCCGGCGGCAGGGGAGAACAGACCGATACTTCTTCCCCGGTCAGCGGGTGAACAAAGCGCAGGGCGCAGGCATGGAGGGCAAACCGGCCCGGCAGCGCCGGATGGGCCTGGCCGTACACGTAATCTCCCACGATGGGGCAGCCCAGCGCCGAAAGGTGGACCCGAATCTGATGGGTGCGCCCCGTTTTCAGCCGCAGGCGCACCAAGGATAGGCCGTTTTTTTCTTCTTCCACCCAATAATGGGTCACGGCCCGCGCCCCGTCCGGCCTCACCTCCCGGCGGATGCCTTCTTCCGCCTTGCCGATGGGCAAATCGATTTCTCCCTCTTTTTCCGGCGGCGCTCCATGGCAAATGGCCCGGTACTCCCGAAGGAAGGCGTCTGTATGCAGCTGCCGCTGCAAAAGCTGCTGGGCGTGAGCGTTGAGCGCCACAGCCATCAGGCCGCTGGTGCCCTTATCCAGCCGGTTCACCGGGCGGAACACATAATCCTGGGGGCAGCCCCAATGGCGGTACAGCACGTTTTCCAGGGTGGGCCCCTGCTGGCGGGCGGAGCTTAAGGTGGGCAGCGGCGCGGGTTTTTCCACTACGCAGTAAAATTCGTCCTGATAGGGAACGAAAAGCGGGATAAAGTGCTCCTCCTGGGGAAGCGCCGCCCGGTCCTCCCATTCCGCGGTCAAGGCCTGCCCGGCCCGCACCCGCACATCCGCGTGAGATGGCTGCCCGTCCAGCAGAATACCGCCGGAAAATTTGAGCCTGCTGTACATGCCGCGGGACAGGCGCATTTCCTTGAGCGCGATGGACTTGACCGTGCGCCCCGCCTCCTGGACGGTGACGATGTGAACGACGTGCGGCATAGAACGGTTCCTTTCATAAAAAAGAAGGGGCTGCTGCGGCCCCTTCATACTTTCCCGGAGGTTTGCCGGCAGTATGAGGGGGGCAAACGCCCCTTCTTTCCGGCGATGACCTTATTTGTCCATGATGGCAAGCATCTGCTCCCGCAGGGCCTTGCGTTCGGGCAGGTTGGGCCAGAAGCGGGTGAGCTTGTGGGAATAGTTCACGTAGTCGCAATAGGTCACTTCATTGCGGATATACAGCAGCACGTTGGTGTCCCCTTCCAGGTCGTTGGCGATGCTGAGGGTCTGGCCAAAGCGGAAGCCCAGTTGGTCCGTGGTTTCGGGGTTCACGTTTTTCACGCTGGCAAGGTCCCGGTAGAAGGTGACGTATTCGGTCAGGGTTTTGGTCTGGCCGTCCTGCGCATCGTAAAAATTGTGGTAATTCACGGTCACTTCGTCCCCGGCCACGTCCACGAACACTTCGCCGATCACGTACTTGTTGCTGGCTACGTATTCAAAGGTCTGCCGGCCCTGCTTGCTCAGGTCCACCGGGGTAAAGGTGTACCATTTGTCCGTCAGGCTGGGCCGCACATCCCGGAAAGCGGGGCCAAAGCTGCACGCCGTATTGTTGGAATACCAGGTGCCCTTTTCCACGGTCAGGGTGCCGCCGTTTTCCACGGAGAAGTTATAGTAGATCATGTAGGAATAGGTTTTGCCGTCCAGCACGAAGGAGGCCCGCATGGCCTTGACTGGCTTGCTGGAGGACATGCCTTCATCGTAGTACGGCACCTTCCAGGCAATTTCCTGGCCCGCCTGAATGCCGGTGCGGCTTTCGGTGTACACCACGGTGCGCTTCACCGTATCCGTCAGGGAAAACACCACGGTGCCGTCCTGCACGGCGTTTATCTTGGTGGTGAGCACGGCGGCCGCCTGCCCAGGAGACAAATTGGCCGGGCCGTTAAAGGAAATGACCATGGCCTTTTCCGCCAACGCCGTGCCCAGGGGCAGCATGAGCGCCGCCAGCATGGCCGCGATGGCCAGAACACGCAAAAGCTTTTTCATAAACGCAGATCCTCCCTCGTTAATTCCAAACCTGGAAACATTGTACACTTATTAGACGGGGGAAGCAACTGTTTTGTTCCGTTTTTTGAAAATATTTTTTCTTTTCCGCCGGCTGCTGGCTGGGTTATCATGCAGGAAATGGAAGGTTTTTGACGAATGAAACAGGAAAATACGCATCCGGCTGGAAAGGAGATAAGCTTGATGAGCTTTAAGACCATTGCAGTTATCATTCTTTTATTGGTGTACTTCTGGGGGCTGCTGCTGAAAATCATGCAGTGGCGCTCCGCCAAGAATCCCATTCCCCTCAACGTGGCTGACGTGTACGACCGGGAGACCTACAAAAAATGGCGGGCATACAATGCGGAAAAAAGCCGCCTGAGCATTTTGGAGGGCACGGTGGACTCTCTGGCGGGCCTGGCGCTCATTCTGTTGAACGCCTACGCGGCCTTTGCCGGGCTGTTTTCTCAAACGCCGTTCATGCAAATGTTCGCCGTGCTGCTGCTTTCCAGCCTGACCTTCGTTTTCTCCCTGCCGTTTTCCTATTACGACACCATGGTGATCGAGGAAAAGTACGGCTTTAACCGGTCCAGCAAAAAGACCTTTTGGATGGACCAATTGAAAAACTTCCTCATCAGCTTCATCCTCATCATGGGCATTGGCGCGCTGCTCATGTGGATTCACAAGGGCCTGGGCGATTGGCTCATTTTGGTATTCGCCGGGGCGATGACGCTGCTGATGCTGGGCATTTCCTTCCTTTATCCCGTGTTCAGCCGCATTTTTAACAAGTTCACGCCCCTGGAGGAAGGGGAACTGAAGGATAAGCTGACGGGCCTGCTGGAAAAGCACGGCTACCGGGTGCGCGCCATCCAGATCATGGACGCTTCCCGCCGCTCCACCAAATCCAACGCCTACTTTACCGGCTTTGGCAAGATGAAAACCATCGTGCTCTACGACACCTTGGTGAATGCCATGACGCCGGATGAAATCTGCGCCGTGTTCGCCCATGAAATGGGCCATGGCCTGCACAAGGATACGCTGAAAAATCAACTGCTCACCTTCCTGCAAATGCTTGTGCTGGGCGTGCTGGCCTGGCTCACGCTTCGCTCCGAGGCAATTTTTTCCGACTTTGGCTTTGAAGGCGTCAACTACGGCTTTGCCATCATTCTCATCATGAGCGTGGAATTCGCGCTGGTCGCCCCGCTTTTCGGCCTGCTGGCCAACGCCGTTTCCCGCCGGGCGGAATACCGGGCCGACGCCCAGGCCGTGGAGGAGGGCTACGCCGGGGCCCTCATTTCCGGGCTCAAAAAGCTGGCCAAGGAAAACTTTGCCGACCTGGCGCCGGACCCCCTGCTGGTGAAGCTGGAATATTCCCATCCCACCCTCAGCCAGCGCATTGACGCCATCGAAAAGAATAAAAAAGCCTGACCTGCCTGAAAAAATACGTGTAAAGGAGCTAAAAGCATGAAGCGCACCTATCCTTCCTGTGTTTGTTCTAAGGTGACGGAGGACTGGTTCGGCCAGCCGCTTGCGGACCCCTACGCCTGGCTTAAGGACAAAAACGACCCTGCCGTGCTGGATTATGTAAAGCGGCAGAACGAATATACCGACGGGTATTTTAGCTGCCTGCCGGTAAAGGAAAAAATCGCGGCGCTGAAAGCGTCCAAGCTGCCGGAGCTTCCCTTTGGCCTTTGCGCCTGCGGCGGCGGCCTGATCGGCTCCATGCAGGAGGACGGCGATTACAAGGTGGTCTTTCTGGATAAAGGGCTGGAGCCCACCGGCTTTTTTACCGCGCCGGAAGCGCTCCGGGACCGGCTGGTGTTTCGGGCCGTGCCCTGCCCCAAACGGGAGGATGTGTTCGCGCTCATGACCCAGGTGCCCGGCGCGTCCCGCCCAAACCTGACGGTGGTCAGCCGCAAGGAGGGCAGCGTGCTGCTGGATATCGGCATGGTGTTTTCCTTCGCCTGGTCCGCAGAAAATGGCCGCTTGTATTACTCCAGCAGCGAATCGGACGCGGAAAAGCAGACCAGCCATTCCGTTTTCTTTTCCTACGATCCGTTTTCCGGGAAAACGGAAAAGGAATATGAGGACGGCAGCCCCGCCATTTTCGGCCAGGTGCACCCCTCTGTGGACGGCAGGTTCGTGCTGGCCATGGTGTGCCAGGATTATTCCCACGCCAGGTGGATTGCCATCGACGCGCAAAGCGGCGAATCCTTCTGCCTGACCAAGGAGAACGTGGAATGGACCTATATCGATTCCCTGGGGGATACGCATTATTTTATCACGCTGTCCGAAGCCGCCCACGGCGCGGTGATTGCGGTAAAGAATGATGGGCGGGCGGAAACCGTGCTGCCGGAAGATGAAAACCTGATCCTGGAGGAAGGCTTTTCGGTCCAGGGAAAGCTGTTCGTGATGGGCCGGGAAAACGTCAGCGCCCGCCTCGTTTCCGTAGCTTCCGGCCGCTCCTTCCCCTTGCCCAGCGCCTTTGGCACCCTGAACCTGACCGGCCGGGACCGGGAAAATGTGTATTTGTCCTTTGAATCCTTTGTGGATGCGCCGCAGATCGTGCGCTTTGACGGGGAAACCTGGAAAACTGTTCGCGCCGCCTGCGCGGACAGGCGGGAGGATATTGTGGTGGAGCAGTCCTTCGCCCCTTCCGCCGGGGACGGCACGCTCATCCCTTATTATTTGGTGCGCCGCAGGGACGCTGAAAAAAACGGCGATCAGCCGGTGCTGGCCTACGCCTACGGAGGCTATAATATTTCCATGCCGCCCAACTATACCGAGGCCGTGACCCAAACCGTCGTTTCCCGCTGGGTGGAAAAAGGCGGCATTTACGTGCACATCAACAACCGGGGCGGCAACGAATACGGCCCCGCCTGGCACGTGGACGGCATGGGCATGCGCAAGCGCCACTGCTATGAGGACTTTATCGGCGTAATCGAAAAGGTGATTTCCGACGGGTGGACCCGGAAAGGAAAGGTGGGCATCTGCGGCTGCTCCAACGGCGGGCTGCTCATGTCCGCCCTGGTGACGATGCGGCCGGATTTGTGGGGCGCCGTGATCGATTCCGTGCCCCACACCGATATGATTCACTTTTCCCAGGACGACCGCGGCCCCATGTATATCACCGAGTACGGCAACCCGCGGGAAAGCAAGGAAATGTTTGAATACCTGCTCAGCTATTCCCCGTATCACAACGTGAAAAAGACGGCGTATCCGCCCACCTATATTCAAACGGGCGAAATGGATAACAACGTGCCGCCCTATCACGGGAAAAAGCTGGCCGCCCGCATGCAGGCGGAAACCACCGGGGACGCCCCCATTCTGCTGCGCGTGCTGGCCGAGGGCAGCCATGACCGGGGGAAGGGAGAGGCGTATTGGCAAACCATTGCCGAAATGCAGTGCTTCCTGGAGGAACACTTAATGAAAAATGCCCAGTAACGGGCAATCGCTTTATGGGAAAGAAGGAAACAAATTTGCTGGACGCGATCAAGGCAGCCCTGCTCGCTTACCGCCCCTGGAACGAGCAGGAGAAAAGGGACCGGGCCGCGATGCTGCGCTTTATGGAAAAAATGCCGGACTGCCTGGACAGGACCAATGAGACCGCCCATTTTTCCGCCTCCAGCTGGATTGTGAACGGGACGGGGGACAGGGTGCTCATGGCCTACCACAACCTGTACCGCGCCTGGGCCTGGACGGGCGGCCACGCCGACGGCGACGGGGATTTGCTGGCGGTGGCCCTTCGGGAAGCGCAGGAGGAAACAGGCATTCACGCCCGGCCCGTCACCCAGGATATTTATTCCTTGGAAATCCTCACCGTGGACGGCCACGAAAAGCGGGGCCGCTATGTGCCCAGCCATCTGCATTTGAACGTTACCTATCTTTTGCAGGCCGATGAAGGCGAAGCCATTCGCCCCAAAACAGATGAAAACGCCGCGGTGCGCTGGTTTTCCCTGCGCGAGGCGGCGGAAGAATGCGGAGAGGAATGGATGGGGAAAAGAGTATACGCCAAGCTGAACGAAAAGCTGAGCCTCTACGGCAGGGAAATAGCGGGCAGGGGGCAGTAAAACCTTTCCGCCAGGGCGGAAAAGCGTTTTTCGCCGATGTTCGGCACATCCATAAGCTCCTCCAGAAAGCAAAAGCCGCCCTGGCTGTTTCGCACGTCCAGAATTTGCCGGCTGAGGACGGGGCCAATGCCGGGCACCTGCTCCAGGTCCTTGGCCGTGGCCTGGTTGATGTCCGTTTTTCCGTTTTCAATTTCTTCGGGCAGGGCGCGGGCCAGCGGCGCGTTTTCCGGCAGGACCCTGACGCTTTGCGGCGCAGGCAGGGCCCATTCCGCCGCCGGGTACAGCGCGCAGCTGGCGCCCGCGATAAACAGAAAAAGCAAAATCAGGCGCACCGCGGTAAAGCGGCGCGCCTGATGGCTTTTACAGGGCATTTTCTTCGGGCAGGGCGTTATCGGGCAGCGGCGGAATTTCAATGCCCGCGGAGGTGATAAGCTGGGATACGGGAACCAGGGTGAGGCCCAGCTCGTTCTGGTAGTAGGGAATCATACGGTCCAGCACCTCGGTGGTGTTCCAGCCGTCCAGGTGGAACAGGATGATGGTGCCGGGGCCCACGTTCTTGGTGACGCGCTTAATAACGTTTTCCGGGTTGCGGGCAAAGTTCCAGTCCCAATCGTGGGAATCGATGGACCAGAGCACCATTTCCATGCCCTCCGCGCGGGCGGGAGCGGAAATGGTAATATCGAATTCGCCAAAGGGAGGCCGGAACAGGCGGGGGTTCACGCCCAGCTCCTGCCGGATGATTTCCACATTGCGGCGCACCTGCTTAAAGCGCATATCCAGATGATAGGTGAGCAGATGGGGATGGGATAGGCTGTGGGCGCCGATCTCGTGGCCGGCGTCCCGGATTTTCTTGGCGGTTTCCGGGAAGGTGAGCACAAATTCGCCCGCCATGAAGAAGGTGGCCTTCACGTTGTACTTGTCCAGCACGGCCAGGATTTCATCGGTGTGGGGCTCCGTGTAGCAGCAGTCCAGGGTGATGGACATCCAGGGGTTGGGGGTATCCACGTTGGTGCCGGGAATGGCCACGGCCTTGCGGTGCTTATCCGCCACGGCCACATAGGCGGTGTTCAGGCTCACCTGGGTATCCCCGCACCAGACGGCCAGATCGTGGCCGCCCAGGAAGGATTCATCCAAAGGCGTTTTAAAATTGATCTTCTGGCCCACCTTGTAATCCCGGCTGGCCCACACGCGGCCCGTTTGGTCCCGCAGCTCCAAGGTCTTTGTGCCGGAAAAGTTTCCGGCGTTGGAAACCTCCATCACCACGGCAAAATCCGTGTCCAGGTAGCCCACGTAGTTGGCGGCGGGGAATTTCATTTTGGGCAGCCGGTCCTCCGCCAGGGCGGCGGCGGGCAGGAGCAGGCACAGAATCAGCAGCAGGGCAACAATACGTTTCATAAACCTTCCTCCTTGGTATGGATAACTTTCATGCGCCGGGCCTTACCGTTCGGAATAAGGCCGCCAGTCCTTGGCGGGGATCAGGTCCATGGCGGCGGGATATTCGCCCTTCTTGCGAAGCACGAAGCCCAGGTCGCAGTGCAGGTTGGCGCCGCCGCTGGGCACGATCACGCCCTCCACGGTCACGGTGGTTTCATCGCTATCGGGCATCAGGCTGTTCACCAGCGGGAATTCCGCCACGTGCACGGTGGCCTTGAGCTCCTTGTGCATGGTCACGCGCATTTCGTATTCGCCGGGGAACAAATCCTCCATAGAATAGCGGCCGTATTCATCCGTGGTGGCGGAGGCAATGCGCTGCCCATTTTGGTACATTTCAATGATGATGCCGGGCATGCCGGGCTCGCCGGTATCCTGCAGGCCGTTGCCGTTTTCATCCAGCCAGGCCCGGTCGCCGATTCTGCCCATGGTGCCGATGCCAATATCCATGCCGGAAAGATCGTCGCCCATGGGCACGTCGAACACGATGGAGCCCACGGAGCCGTCGGCCTGGCTCAGGATGAAGCTGTCCCGCTCCTTGGCGTCCTGGGCCCTGGCAAACAGATAGCCCTGGGGCAATTGGGCGGATAAGGAATAGGAGCCGGGGGTCAGGCCGCTGAAGGAGAAGGCGCCTTCTCCGTCCGTTTCGCATTCCAGAATGGCTTCGCCTTCGCTGTCAAGCAGGGAAACGGGAATGCCGGACACGCCGTTC
Source organism: uncultured Clostridia bacterium (assembly GCA_946615495.1). Taxonomy (GTDB): domain Bacteria; phylum Bacillota; class Clostridia; order Christensenellales; family Aristaeellaceae; genus RUG563. The sequence continues at coordinate 4,596 of CAMOHY010000016.1, read as the reverse complement.
AGGGAACCGTCCAGGCTCCACACCTGGCCGGACACGGAGGCGTAGCGCATCACGGGCAGCACCAGGGGCGTATCCTGCATCAGGTTCAGGGGCAGCACCCATTCGCTGTCCTCCCGGTGCGCGTTAGAAAATTGCAGCAGCTCTTCATTTTCATCCAGGGAAATGTGCAGCTCGTACTGACCGGGCAGCAGGGGGCCCATGTAGAAGCTGCCGGATTCGGCGGTTTCGATGGAGGCGGCCTCTTCGCCGGCAGCGTACAGGGCCATCAGGCGGCCCTCCGCGCCGTATTCCTCCTCATCCTGGAAGCCGGACAGGTTATCATCATAATACATTACGCCAAAGAGGGAAACGGGGGCGGCAGCCAGCAGGTTCACATCCCGCCGGTCCTCGCCCATGTCCAGGGTAAGGTCCACGGAAGCTTGGGTTTCAAAGGCGGCGGGGAACAGGGAGCCTTCCTTCTGGCCGAAAATGAGGCCGTCCGGCAGGGTAACGGTGAGAGTATAGCCGCCGGGCTGCAAATTGGCGAAGGCAAAGGAGCCGTCGGGCTGGGTGTGAATTTGCACCACCTGGTTCACTTCATGGCCGCGCAGGGTCATGAGGGCGGAAAACACGCTGTCGGTCATGTCCGCGTGCTCGATCACGCCGGAGAGGGAGGCGGTGAAAATACCCCGCAGCCCGTCCATGGAAATCACGGAGCCGCTTTCAACGGAGAAGGCGGGGCTGATCCAGTGCTTGCCGCCGTTTTCAGGCTGGGTAAACACGCCGTTTTCGGGCATGGAATAAAGCAGGGAATAGGTGCCGGGCTGCACGCCTTTAATAAAGTAATAGCCGGTTTCGTCGCTGGTGCCGTAGGTGAAATCGGAGAAGGGGTTTCCGTCCTCTCCCACCAGCACCACGGAAACGCCGCTCATGCCGACGGCTTCGCTTGCATAGGCTTCATCGATGTATACGTAGCCCTCCACCAGGCCCGCCCGGAACACGCCGCCGTCCACGCCGTCCATCCGCTGGCCCGCGGACAGCGAAACGGCTTCCGTTTCGCCAAATTCCGGGGTTTGGGAAAGAATGTGGTTGGCGGGCGCGTTCTGGTCCGCCGCGTAGGGCGCGGCCACGTAAGCGTCGTCCAGGAGGAAGCGCACGGTGTAGGTGCCGGGCAGCAGGGGAGAAAGGGTGTAGGCGCCGGTTTCATCGGTAACGGCCTGGGCGGCCGCGGCGCCGGATAAATCCACCGCCTCCACCGTGTAGCCGGACAGGAGCGCGTAGCCGTCCCGGTACAGGCCGGAATTGTCGGCGTCCTCAAAGAGCATGCCGGAAATGGACGCGCCGGGGAGCACCGCGGCTGCGTACTGCGCGCCGGGCTCCTGGCCGTCCAGGAAAATGGAGGCCTCCGCCTGCGTCTGCGCGCCCGTTACGCTGAACAGGCCGCCGTCGGCGGCGTCAAACAGCCAGCCTTCGGGAAGGGAAGCGTTCAGCGTTGTTTCGCCGCCGCGCAGGGCATGGAACAGGGCGACGCCGTTTTCGTCCGTAACGGCCGTTTCCACCTTTTTTCCGCCCTGAATGGCGGCCACCTGCGCGCCGGGCAGGGCCTGTTCGTTTTCATCCTGAACGCCGTTTTGGTTTTCGTCCCGGTACAGCGTCAGGGAGAAGCCTGCGGCGGGCATGGCGCCGACGGCGCCCAAATCGGTGGTCACGTCCACCTGGATATTCACGGTCATAGACGCGTGGTCCGAGGTGTCGGTAATGAGGGATACGCCGGGATAGGTAAAGATCATGCCTTCCGGCAGGGCAAAGTCCAATTGATAATCGCCGGGCTGGAGGCTTTGGAAGGTATAGGCGCCCTTTTCATTGGCCTGGGTAGAGCGGGAAACGCCCAGCAGGGGGGAATAGAGGGAAATGACCGCTCCGGTCAGGCCGCCTTCCTCCCCGTCCCACAGGCCGTTGTAGTTGGCGTCAAACCAAATGCTGCCGTTCAGGGACCCGGTGCGCACCATGCCGATGCCCATGGTAACGCCTTCCTTGGCGTTCAGGGTAAAATAATCGGATACGCCAGTTACGCCCTCGCCGGGCAGGATGCAGTTATAAAACCCGTTGATCTTCTGCCCCAAGGGGCCGATGGCCAAATGCTCCGGCACGGTGACGCGCACCCGGTAGGTGCCGGGGGAAAGCTCCCGGATCAGGGCCTGGCCATCCCGGTCGGTCAGGGCGGCGGCGAGCACATAGGTTTCGCCTTCGTAATCGTAAATCACTTCCGCCTGCACGCCGCGCACCAGAGGCTCGGACTGCATGCGGCCGCCGTTGGCGTTTTCATCTTCAAAGGCGATGAGGGAAACGGAACTGTTGAGCTTGGTAAAGCCAACGTTCAGGGTCAGCCTGTCCCCGTCCCCCAAAGAGAACCAGGGCGTGTAGCTCACATTGCCCTGAGCGGGCAGGGCGGCGCTGTCCAAGCCATGGAAGGTGAAGCGGTAGCTTTTTTCCGCCTCCACGCGCAGGCGGTACTGCCCCGCGCTGAGGGAGGAAAACAAAAAATCGCCGGATTTGGCGGTGGTGGTGTTCACCGCCACCTGGGCGCTGCCGTTTTCATCCTGCTTTTCCAGGGTGATTTTTACGCCTGAAAGGCCGCCTTCGCCGCTGCCGATCACGCCGTCCACCGATTTTTCCAGCCAGGCGATGCCGCTGATCTGGCCGTTGTCCGCCAGCGCGGCTGATGTGCCCAGGAACAGGAATACCATGGTGATGAGCAGCATGACGCTCCAATGCTTTTGCCACACGCGCATAGATAAAGCCTCCATATTAGCATCTGTATATTTTGACCGTGTTTTTTGCCGCGGAAGGGGCCGAGAATCCTCTTTTCTCCGGCAAACCACACCATCCTCCATGATAATGCAAACAGGCGGGATTGTCAATGTAAGGAGGGAAAAGAAAAATGTAAAATATATCAAAAAAACGGATTGAAATTTTGCTTTATCGCTGGTAAAATACAGGCAAAGGGAGACCAAATAAAAAGGAGGAAGAAACCATGAGCGAAAACATTACCAAGTACGTGGACCAAGTGGTATCCAAGCTGACGGGCAACAACAGCCTGATCGATCAATTCAAAAAGAACCCGGTCAAGATCGTTACCGATATTCTGGGCATCAAGCTGGATGACAAGCTGGTGCAGGCCGTCATCAAGGCCGTGCAGGGCAAGCTGAACATCCAGGACGTGGCCAAGAACGCCGGCGGCATCCTGGGCAAGCTCAAGAGCCTGTTCGGAAAGTAAACCCGTAAGCAAAATCCCAGGGACTGCGTATTTGGTCCCTGGGATTTTTAAATGATGCACCAAAGGAATGCGGGAAGCTTTTTCACCGGCCCAGCTGGGGATGGTCCTTCGTGCGGTCCCGCAGCGCTTCGATGGGATGAGGCGCGATTTCAAAACGGCAATCCGCGCCGTATTGCGCAATCGTTTTTTCGATCACCTGGCAGGAAGGCGTATTGGCTTCCTCTGGGCAGATTCGCCGCTGATAGCGGAAATAATCCGCGCCCCTTGGCAGGGCGCCCACCGGGCTCCAGCCCTCCCGCAGGGCGGTGACGCCGATGCCTTGCAGCGCGTCCCGCACATAGCCCTTATGCAGGCCCCATTCAAGGGCGGGCGGGAAAGGCGGCAGGGCGGGCGGCGTTTGGCCGCTTTTTTCAATGAGGGCGCACAGCTTGCCGCATTGGGCCAAAGCGTGGTCCGCCTCCCGCGGCAGAAAAGCGCCGTATAGGAAAGCGGCGGCGTAGCGGTGGGCCAGCAGCCTGCGGAGGGGCGGCTGGGACGGCTGGAGAGAGGAAAAGGAAAAGAATTGCTGCTGGCGCAAAAGGGAAAGCTCCAGAAAAAAGGAACGGGTCAGCGCGTCCTGCGATTCCGCGGCGGCGGAAAGCAGGTGCTGCCGTCCGTATTCCTCCTGAGCAGCCATGAGCAGCAGCGCGCCTTCTTCCCAAAGGGACGCTTTTTCCTGCTTTTCGCCAATGCCGTCGAAGGGATGCCGGTGGCAGGCGATCAAGGGCCGGCCGGGCATAATTTCCGCGTACGCGCCGATGAGCTGCCCGGCGGGCGGAAAGCCCCGCAGGCAAAGCAGGTTGGCCACGCGGTACAGCGCGTCCAAATATTGGGGCAGGGAATGGTCCAGCATGGCGCGCACCGCGCCTGAGCGCATGGGCTGGGCCAGGGCGGCTGCCAGCTCCAGGGAAAGCAGGGCAAGGTCCATTTCCCGCTCCTCCGGCGTCTGTTCTAAGGGCAGCAGGGCGGCAAGAGACGCCTCCTGCCGGGCTATGCACCGGCTGATGAGGGAAAGCGCCCGCCGTTCGTCCTGGCTGGCGCTGCTTTGCAGGCAGGCGGCGGCGCATTGCTGGGAAGCGCGCTCCAGGGCCAGGCTCAGCAGAGCGCGCAGCCGGGAAAAGGGCATATCCCCTGGCAGCTTTCCGCCGTCCAGGGCATTCAGGGGCAGCAGGCCTTCCTCCAGAGCGGGAAGGGCAGAGGACGGATGAGGCATCATTTTTCCTCCGGCGCTTTTATGCGGAATATTCCATGGAAAGCTTGTCGGCAATCAGGGCAATGAATTCGCCGTTGGTGGGCTTTTC
>CAMOHY010000015.1 GCA_946615495.1 uncultured Clostridia bacterium | reverse complement strand
ATGGCTCCGGCAGCTCGTCCAGGGTGATCCGCCGGTCTACCCGGCGAAACCAAAAGCTCCGCTGGTAGTCCCGGCAGGTGTGGATGGCAATGGCGGTCAGCCAGGTCTTTTCGCTGCTTTCCTCCCGGAAGGAATCCATGCTTTTATAGGCTTTCACAAACGTATCCTGCACAGCGTCCTCCGCCAGGGAAAGATCGCGCAGATAGAGGAAGCACAATCGGGTGAGCTGATTGCCGTATTCCGTGAACATGCGCGTGAGCCGCGCTTCCCTTTCTTTGTCCGGCGCCTGGACAAAGGCCATGCTCCTCACCTCCTTTCACCTGTTTAGACGGAAGAAGCGGGAATAATATTTCAAAAAAAATTCTCCGCCGCCTGGCGGAGAAAAAATGCTCTGCTTTATTCATCTAAAAAATGGAGGGATAGGCGCATGCCGTCCCGGCCGCACTCGGCCAAAGGAAATTGGGCCTGGGCCAAGGGGAGATAGGCCTCAGGGTCCTCCATGCGCTGGGAAAAATGGGCCAGCCACAGCCTGCGCGCCTGGGCCCGCGCGGCGGTGCGCCCGGCCTGTGAAAAGGTCATATGGCCGTATTCCGCGGCCAGAGGCGCTTGCTCGTCCTCTCCATAGGTGGCTTCACAGATGAATAAATCAGCGCCGGACGCCGCCTGCTCCAGGGCCGCGCAGGGGGCGGTGTCGCCGGAAAAAACGAACTTCAGGCCCGTTCTTTCCGCTTCCATCACCTGGGAGGGGAAAACCGTGTTTTCGCCCACCTGCACGCATTCTCCCCGCTGAAGCTGACGCCATTGGACCACCGGCACGCCCAGCGCCTGCGCTTTTTCCGGTAAAAACCTGCCCGCCCGGCTCAGGGAGAACTCGTACCCCTGGCTGGCCACCCGGTGCCGGGTGGGCACGGGACGAAGGAAGGCCCTATCCGGCCAGCCGGGGGCCAAACGGGATAAGAATACGCCGTCTTTGGGCAGCTCCAGCATTTCCACCGGAAAGGGCAAAAATTCAGCCAAGCGCAAAACGGGCTCCATGGCCGCCTGCAGGCCGGCGGGGCCGGTCAGAATCAATTTTTCCGCGCGGCCCATGCTGCCCATGGTCTGCATAAGGCCGGGCAGGCCGAAAACATGATCGCCGTGATAATGGGTCAGGGCGATCACATCCGTTTTCATCAGGCTGACGCGGGCCTTCCGCGCAGCGGTCTGGGTGCCTTCGCCGCAGTCAAACAAAATGGAGCGGCCGGCGCAGGAAAGCACCACGGCGGTAAGCGCCCTTTCCGGCAGAGGCAGCAGGGCGGAGGTGCCCAGCAGGGTAATATCGATCATGACAAGGTCCTACCTTTAAAAGTCAGTATCCATGGTCCAGGAGCCAGGACAAGATTTGGCGGGCTATGGGCGCGGCCACGCTGCCGCCGCCGCCGCCGTCCTCCACCACAATGGAAAGGGCGTAGGGAGAGCTTTCCTCATCCAAAAAGCCCACGAACCAGGCGTTGGTGTTTTCCTGGGTGTCGATTTCGGCGGAGCCGGTTTTTCCGCACACCTTTATGCCGGAAAGCTGGGCGGCGGCCCCGGTGCCGCTGGTGACGACGGCGCGCATATAATCCTTCAGCACCGCCGCGCGCTCCTTGGTCAAAGGCGTTTTGTACACGCGGGTGGAAAAGGCGGCGCGCTGGGAGCCGGTATGCGCGGTGGCGGCAAGCAGCATCCGGGGCTCCATCATCACGCCCTGATTGGCGACGGCGGAAGCGATCATGCACATATGCAGGGGAGAAACGGACAAGGCGCTCTGGCCCGCCCCGGTCCAGGCGATTTCGCCTTCATTGCGGTTGGCGGTGGGGTAAGAGGAATTTTCCACCACGATATCCCGGAACAGAAAATTATCGTTGAACCCAAATTGCTCCGCCGTTTTCCGAAGCCTTTGATCGCCCAATTGCAGGGCGACGCGGGCGAAGGTGTTGTTGCAGCTCACCTGAAAGGCTTTTTTCAGGTTCAGGTCGCCGTGCTGAGTGATTTTTCCTTCGGCCAGGTTGGTGCCTGCGTCGGTAATCATTCGTTCGCCAAGCTGCAAAATGCCTGTGCAATTGAAGGAGAGGGATTCTATATCCGCAAGGTTTTCCAGGGCGGAAGCGGCGGTAACGATCTTGAAGGTGGAGCCGGGCGTATACAGCCCCTGAATGGCCCGGTTGAAAAAGGGCTTTTGCGGGTCGCTGCGCACGGCGGAAGTGATGTTCATGGGGTCAAAATTGGGAAAGGACTGCTCGGTAAGCACTTCGCCCGTTTTATAATTCATCACTACCACGGCGCCGGCTTTGCCGCTGGGAAAAATGGACGCTACGTAGGAAGCCAGGCGGCTGTCGATGGTGAGCTGCACGGTGTCTCCCCGGCGCGCTTCTCCCTTTAGGGCGCAGCCCGCCCGCTCCAGGAAGGACATTTCAAAGCCGTACAGATACGTGGCAAAAAAGCTTTCGGCGCTGTTGTTCACATTGTTCATGCTGTCGCCCACGGCGTGCACCACGGCTTTTCTTGCCGCCAAATCCTCCTGGTATACCCGGCTTCCGTTTTCCGAGGCGGCCAGCACCACGCCGTTTCGGTCCAGGATGCTGCCCGCGATCACATCCTTTTTCTTGGCGCGGGCAAACGTGTTGGCGGAGGAAGCGAACCAGCGGTTGCCGTAAGTGGAAATGCTGTAAGCCCCGTAGGAAGCTAAAAGCACAAACAGCGCGCAGAGCAGGATGGCGATCCTGCGGATATTTTTTTGCAAATGCTTCATGGCTGCTCTCCTCCGTACATGGCCAGCTCTCTGTCCGCCGTCACTCCGGCGGCGTTGCGGCTGGCTACGCCCTGCAGCAGCCCAATCACGCACAGGCTGGCCACCATGGAGGTGCCGCCGTAGCTGATGAAGGGCAGGGTAACGCCGGTCAGGGGAATGAGCTTAATGTTTCCCCCGATGATGACAAAGGTCTGCAAAGCGATGAGGGCGGAGCAGCCGATGGCCAGCAGGGAATGGAACACCGTGCGGGAGCGCTGGGCGATCATGACCCCGCGGATAATGATGAACAAGTACATGCACAGCACAATCAAGCCAAACACCATGCCGAATTCATGGAGGATAACGGAAAAAATAAAGTCGTTATAGTATTCGGGAATCACCGAGGCGTTGCCCAGCCCCAGCCCCACGCCCCAGAAGCTGCCGTTGACGATGGCGATCAGGCTTTGCACAATCTGATAGCCCGCGCCGGACATATCCGCCCAGGGATTCAGCCAAATGGCCACCCGGCGTTTTACATGGGCAAACAGGGTATACCCGGCCCAGGCTGCGCCGGCGCCGCCGATGACTCCGGCGATCACAAGGGGCAGGCTTCCCGTGGCGGCGTAAAGCATTACAAACACCACGCAGAAATACAACAGCGCCGTCCCCAGGTCCTTTTGCAGCATGAGCAGCATGAGGCACGCGCCGCTAAAAAGCACGGTCCACACGGTTTTCCGCTGGGAAAGCAGATAAGCCACGCACAAGAGCAGCGCCAGCTTTACAATTTCGCTGGGCTGCATGGAATAGCCCGCAATGCTGATCCAGTTTTTCGCGCCGTTGGTTTCGCTGCCAATGAGCAGGGGCAGGGAAAGCAGGCCCATGCTGCCCAGCATCATAAGCCCGGTGAGCCATTTCCAATGGGCGATATAGCGCACCAGGAAGGTGCACAGAATCATGCAGCCCACGCCCACGCCATAATTAAACGCCTGGGCAAGCCCCCGCTGGGGAGAGAGGCGATAGAGCACCAGCACGCCCAGCGCGCAGAGGAAATTGGTGAGCGAAAGCAGCAGCCGGTCCGACGGGAAAAGGCGGGATATGCCCGCGGTGCCCACGAAAATGATGGCGGGCACGATGAGAGAAAGGGCAAAGCTTTCCCATTTTCCATCCTTCATGGCCAGCAGGAAAAAGCCCAGGAAAAAGAAGGCCATCACAGCCAGCAGCATGGCCCGTCCCGGCTCAAGCCGGGCGCGCTTCAAGCTTTTTTCACTCACGCCTTTCCCTCCTTCTCCTTCTGGGCAGCGGTGAACGATAGGGCAATCCCTCCGCTTCATCCGGCGCGGTATCCTCCGGCTGCATCTGCTGCCACTGCTTTTGGTCCATAGCGCTGCGCAGCTCATCCAGGGAATAGGCGTACTGCCAGGTCATTTGGCCGTCCTCGGTATAATGGCCTTCATAATCCTCGATGGGCGCGCCGGGCGGCACCGTGCCCGTTTCATAGGGCACAAAATCCTCTTCCTGGTTTTCCTGAGGAAGATAATAGGCAGGCAGCTCGCCGGCGCCTTCCTCGCCGCCGGTCCAGGATTCCAAATAGGCGCCGCTGTCCAAAATACCGTCCGGCTCCGGATAAGCGGCGGGATAAGGCACCTTCAGCCCCGCGAAAAGGCGCACGCGCAGCAGGGCGTCGCCAATCTGCAGTTGGGTCCCGTGCAGGGCATAGCCCTGAGAACGCACCTGAACGCCGGATAAAAGCACCCGGTTTTGCCGGATGGGAATGATGCGCAGGCCTTTTCCCTCCTCAAACTCAAAGCGGGCATGGGTGCGGGCGATGCCCGCGCCCTTTAGGCGGATATCGCATTCTCTGGAGGCGCCGATGAGGCCTTCGTGGGGAAGGGGCTGGGCCTGGCCCGTCGTCAGGTTTACTATTTCCCCAATCAGCCCGGCGTCCGGCAGGGAGCGCATTTCTTTTTGATAGGACCGGGCGTCCCGGCGCAGCCAGCGGAAGGAACGCCAAACGATGATGAGCCCGATAATAACGAACACATAGCGCATCAGCAGCGCCAAAATTTCGTAGGCTTCTGAAGACATGGCTGTTTCCCTCCTTATTTTTCATCTGCCCCATAGTATACCATAATTTGTTTTCTTTCGTCTATGCCCAAACGCGGGAAATTGTAAACTTTCGCTTTGGCGCCTGCGCTTGCAAAATAAACGGAAAACGGTTATAATGTTAAAAGTCCCAAAATAAGGTTCCGATCAGATATTTTTTGCGTTACAGGGAGGAAATATGTTACAAGATATCATTACGCCACAGGGGAAATATTTTGCATCCGGCGTGCAGAGCGTGCTGCGCGGCCATGAAAACCGGTCCCGGCGGGTGGTGCTGCTCAAAGGAAGCCTGGTGCAGAATGTGCGGGCGGAGAGCCGGGGCATCAGCGCCAGGGTAACGAAAAGGGGGCGCTACGGCTTTTCTTCCGTGGCCTCCTACAGCGAAAAGGACGCGGAGCGGGTGCTGCGCGCGGCAACGGAAAATGCGCTGTTTCTGGACGAGCGGGGCGCTTTTCCCCGCGAACGCTATCCCGCTTTGCCCAGCGCCCAGGTGCCGGTGAACCGGCCTATCCTGGATACCGCCCAGAAAAAAATCATTGATTTCTGCCGCGAGGTGGACAGCTATATTGAAAAGACCTATCCCCAGCTGCTCAGCCGCACTGTGGTCTATACCGAGGATTCTCAGGACAAAATCATCCTGACCTCCGACGCCGCCAGCGGACATGTGACCTATCCCCGCTGCTATGTGTACGTGGTGCTGTCGGCAATGGGCAAAAACGGCGCGCCGGTGGAGCTGTTCAAGGCCTTTGGCGGCGCGGGCGGCTTTGACAGCCATTTTTCCGACGCTTCCCAGCTCAATCCTGGCATAGAGGAGCTTTACCGCCACCTGATGAACAAAACGGAAGGCGTTTACGCCGAAGCGGGCAACAAGACCGTGATTTTAGGCGGCATGATGGGCGGCATGCTGGCCCATGAGGCCGTGGGGCACACGGTGGAAGCCGATTTGGTGCTGGGCGGCAGCGTGGCCGGGCCCAACTTGCATAAGCAGGTGGCCTCGCCTATGGTGACGCTGGTGGACTTTGCCCACACCGCCTTTGGCGAGCCGACGCCCCTTCCCGTGTTCCTGGATGACGAGGGTACATTGGCCAAGGACGCGCCGCTGATTGAAAACGGCATGCTCACCGGCTACATGAACAGCCGGGAATCCGCGGCGCACTTTGGCGTGGAGCCCTGCGGCAACGCCCGCGCCTGGGATTTTAACGATGAACCGCTTATCCGCATGCGCAACACCTGCATCTTGCCGGGCAAAAACACCTTGGAGGAAATGATCGCGTCCATCGACGACGGGTATTACCTTATCGACAGCTCCAACGGCCAGGCGGACCTGACGGGCGAATTCATGTTCGGCGTGTCGCTGGGGTATGAAATTAAAAACGGCAAGCTGGGCCGGGCCCTGCTGGATACCACGGTGTCCGGCATCGCCTTTGAAATGCTCAAAACGGTGGACATGCTGTCCGACCGGGTCACCTGGTCCTCCAGCGGCTTTTGCGGCAAGAAGCAGCCGATGCCCGTGGGCATGGGCGGGCCGGATATGCGCTGCCGCATCACCATCGGCGGCCGGTAAGGCCTTTTTTACCATTCACACATGGAAGGGGAGCCTGTATGTTTGAATTAAATGAGGTTTTTGAAAAGCTTCAGGCGCTGTTGGAGAAAAAGGGCGCCAAGCTTTATTCCTTTGAAATTTCCGAAAGCGAAAAAAGGGAATTGAACACCGAAAAGACGGATTTTAACCTGCTGCGCACCATCTATGACAATAACGCGGCCGTTTCCGTGATTCTCTCCGGCAAAAAAGGCACCGCCGCGGGAAACGACCTGACGGAGGAGGGCCTTGAAAAGCTGGTGGACGACGCCATGCTGTCCGCCGAATCCTCCATGGAGGATGACGCCAACGCCATCGCGGAACGCCAGACGCCGGAAACCTTCCGCACCGGCCCCTGGGAAGCGGATATGAACCGGTTTTACCAGGCGCTTAGCATCCTGCTTACCCAGGCGAAAAAGGATTATCCCCAGGTCAATATTTTGCAGCTCATCGCCGACCACACCCAGACCCACAGCCTGTACGGAAATTCCAGCGGCACGCGGTTTGAGCATTTTGACGGGGTGTACCATGTGACGGTGGAAATGTCCGCCTCCGATGGGGAAAAGAACACGGGGCTCAATTATATGGGCCTGTCCACCTACGACCTGGACACGCCGCTGATGGAGCAGGGAAGCATTCGGTCACACTTTGAGGAAGCCCAGAAATCCCTATTGAGCGCCCAGATCGACGGCAAGTTTGAGGGCACCGTCATCTTTACGCCGGACTGCCTGGGCGAATTCCTGTACAGCCTGGAGAGCAATTACATGATGGGCTCCGTCATCATGGACGGTACCAGCCAATGGCTCAGCCGGCTGAACGAGCAGGTGGCCAGCGAAAAAGTGACGCTGACGCTGGCGTCCAAGGACCTGAGGATTACCGAAGCCCAGCCTTACACCAGCGACGGCTTCAAGGCTGAAAACGTGACGCTGATCGAAAAAGGCGTGCTGAAAAGCTTTATTCTGGATTTGTACGCTTCCAGGAAGACGGGGCGGCCCGTTACGAAGAACGGCGGGCTTTCCGCGGTTATGGAGCCGGGGGAAACGCCGCTGAAGGACATCATCGCCCAAGTAGACCGGGGCCTGATCGTGGGCGGCTTTTCCGGCGGCGAGCCGGGAGCCAACGGCGAGTTTTCCGGCGTAGCCAAAAATAGCTTCTACGTGGAAAAGGGCAGGATCGTTGGCGCCGTTACCGAAACGATGATTAACGGCAACATTGAAAGCGTCTTTAAAAACGTGCTGGCCGTGTCGAGGGAGCAGGTGTGGGACGGCTACAGCGCGCTGCCCTATCTGGCCTGCGGCGGCATCGTGATTTCCGGCAAATAACGGAATTGTATGGGAGTGTCCGGCAATGATCTGGGTATTGAACTATGGTATGGTCTATTTTGGCGCCGCTCTCATGGCGTACAACATATTTCAATACATTCGGTTTGCGCAGGATGTACGCGGCCGGGACCGATGGGATAAGGAGCGGAATATTCTCGATTTTCCTATTTTTCTGCTCATCCTGTTCCTGGCGGGCTATTTGGCCGTGGCCATCTTCGGCAAGCCGGATTTGATCGTTGCCGGTATCCTGCTTGGAGGAAGCGTATTTGTGGCCGTAATGCTGTCGCTGATCCGCCGGATTACGGACCGCATCCGGGAACACGAGCATTTGGAAGCCAAGCTGGCCGCCGCGGAAGGCGCCAACACCGCAAAAACCTTTTTTCTTTCCAACATGTCCCACGATATCCGCACGCCCCTGAACGCCATCATCGGTTACACCACCCTGGCCCAGCGGAAAGAAGCCACCCTGGACGATAAACAGGATTATTTGAGGAAGATCGGCCAGGCGGGCCGGCAGCTGCTGGCCATTGTGAACGACGTGCTGGAAATGAGCCGCATTGAAAGCGGCAAGGTAGAATTAAAGCCCGCCCTCGTATCCATCGAAGCCGCGGTGCGCCAGGCGGGAGATCTGATGCAGTCTCAAATGGCGGGTAAGCAGATTTCCTTTTCCGTATCCTGCCAGGCGAAGGACCCCTGGGTGCTGTGCGATAAGAACCAGTTGGACCGCGCGCTCATGAATATTCTGGGCAACGCATATAAATTTACCCCCGAAAAGGGAATGGTTTCTCTCTCCCTTTTGCAAACGGGCCGCGCCGAGGACCGCGGCGTGTATGAAATCCGCGTTAAGGACAGCGGCATCGGCATGAGCCCCGAATTTGCCCAGCATATCTTTACGCCCTTTGAGCGGGAACGCACCTCCACCGTGAGCAAAATTCAGGGAACGGGGCTGGGCATGTCCATTACCAAGCATATCATCGATATGATGGGCGGACAAATCGCCGTGAATACGGCCCAGGGAAAAGGCACGGAATTTGTGATCGGGCTGGAATTGCCTATTATGGACGAACCGCAGGCAGAATCCGGCGATAAAGACAGGCGGAAAGACGCCTTTTTAGGCATGCGCGTCCTGCTGGCTGAGGATAACGAGGTAAACCGGGAAATAGCCGAGCTTTTGCTCAGCCAAGCCGGGTTCACCGTGGACACGGCCCCGGAAGGAAAAACGGCGGTGGAAATGCTCTGCGCTTCCGCGCCGGGATATTACGACGCTGTGCTGACGGATATTCAAATGCCCTTGATGGACGGTTATGAGACCGCCCGCGCCATCCGCGCGCTTCCCGACCCCGCCTATTCCCAGATTCCCATTCTGGCAATGACGGCCAATGCCTTCCAGGAGGATGTAAACAAAGCGCTGGAGGCCGGGATGAACGGGCACATTGCAAAGCCTTTGGAAGTGGACAAAATGCTGGACACTTTGGCAAAAACACTGAAAAAAGAATAAAAGAAAAGTGCCGCGAACGCGTTCGCGGCACAAATAAGCTTAAGCCCCTTCCATCAGCTGGGCAGGTTTTCCTGCTTTTTCCGGCTGAATCTTTTTTGTTTGGGTTTTGGCAGGGAATATGCGTTGTTTTCTTCAAAACGAACGCTTTCCGGCGGCGTTTCCAGCAATTCCGGATTGTTGATATAGTGCATGACCCGGTTCACCAACCGGGCGTACATGGCGCCGGCACAGATGCGCTCATCCGCCGTGATGCCGATGGGCAGATAACGCTTGCGGATCATTTTGCCGTCGGGGCCGGGGGTGGTTTCTCTCACTACGGAGCCCATGGACACGAACAAGGACGTGGTGCCGAAGTTATAGATATGGTGGTTCACGGCGGGCATGCCAATGGAAGCCATCTGGGTGAAAAACATGCTGGTATGGAAAGGCGAAGCGTCCAGGATGTATTTGGGCATGATGCCGTAGCGGTCCAGGAAGCGGGCGGCGGCTACCACCGTGTTGGCCAGAACGGGATTGAGAAGCAGCTGAGCCACCTTCATGGTGGAATTGTCCGCTTCCTCCCGGCGGTTTTGCTCAATGGCGTTGTTCACGCGCTCAGCCACGTCAAAAATCGTATCAAAGGGATCAAAGTAGCATTTGACGGTGTTTTCCTCAATGGCGTTAGGGTCCTCCGTCTCCTTGAGCAGGACGAAGGAAACGGTAAGCTGGGTGCGGGCGTAGAGGCGCTTGTTGGTTATAAAGCGGTTCACCTCCGGCAATTCGGACACCACCCGCACGAACGCCGCGATGATGATTTCCATAAAGGTGAATTTATTGCCCTTGCCGCCCTGCTCCACAATGTAGCGGGCCATTTTTTCATAGTCCAGCTTGTAATTCAAAAACACCTGCGCGTCGCACCGCATGGGCATCAGATACGGCGTAAGCGCAATGATAGGGTCGATTTTTTTAAGAAGCCGGCCATCGGCTCTGCGTCCAAACAATGTAGGTCCCCTCCCAAGATCGTCGTGAAGTGAGAAATAAGGATAAATTGTATTATAATCTTTTTTGTTTCCTGCGTCAATCCTGCGATGGAAAAATCGTCCGGTAAGCCGCGTTATGGCTGCAGCGAAGCGTGCATTTGCCGGATCATGGGCCAGTCGTCCTTCGCGCTGTCTCCGCCGCTTTCCCATACCACGATGCCGCCCAAGCAGTGAACACGGATATATGTCAGCTTGTCCGACAGGGAACGGCTGCTTTCATAGCTATAAAACATACCAAAGT
Source organism: uncultured Clostridia bacterium (assembly GCA_946615495.1). Lineage (GTDB taxonomy): Bacteria > Bacillota > Clostridia > Christensenellales > Aristaeellaceae > RUG563. The sequence continues at coordinate 6,524 of CAMOHY010000015.1, read as the reverse complement.
CTTTTGAGGAGGAATCGTCGTTCCACAAATAAGCGGCCTTGGCTTCTTCGTCGTATCCCGCATGCCAGCCGGGCTGGCCGAGGGGACGGGCGTTCTTTTCCAGCGCGGCCAAATCACGCCAGGTTACTTCTCCGCCGCTTACTTTTTTCGCGGCGGCGCCGGGCTTGGGTTCTCCTGGAGACGCCATTTTCCAGCCGTGGCTGTACAGCGGCGTTCCCAGGATGATTTTAGAGGCGGGCACGCCCTGATTTTGCAGGTACTTGACCGCCTTGTCCGCCGACGATGCGCCGTAAAGGGCCGTATGGTGGCCAAGCTTCGTGGGGGAAACGGATAAATCGTAGGACATGACGTTGATGCGGTCAACATAAGGAAAAAGCGCTTCATAATCCTGCCTGGCAAGAGTATCCACCGAGGCGGAGGCGCATACGGTAAGCTGCTTTTCTCCTTTTCCGAACCGCTCGTCCAGCGCCGCGCGCATTTCCTTCAGCAGCAGCGTATAGTTGGCTTTGTCGTCGCCAACCACAGGATTTCCTTCATCCTGTCCGCCGCCCCTTCGGGCCGCGCCGGGATATTCCCAATCCAAATCGATACCGGAAAAGAAAGGGTATTCATTCAGCGTATCCACGCAGCTTTGGATGAAGGAGGCCCGGCCCGCCGGGGCTGCGGCCATTTGGGAAAAGTACCCGCTGCACGTCCAGCCGCCGATGGAAAGCAGGATTTTTGCCTGGGGATATTTTCCGGCATACTCCCGGTATTGCGGAAAATGGGCCTTAGGATTGGCCGGGTCCGTGTCCGCCCAGGGATCGGTGGAACGAACGGCATAGCCGTTTTCCTCCGGCACGATCTTCCAAAAAGCGTGGTAAACGCAGTCGATCATGCTCCAGGGCAAATCCTTGACCTGGCCGGAAGGGGAGCTGTATACGTTCCAATTGGGAAAATAAACCGTTACCAGGCCGCTTTCTGCCTGCGCCGTCAAGGGGAGAGGGAAAAGCAGGGGCGTCAGCAGCAAAAAGCCCAGCAGCAGCGCGTAACGTCTCTTTGACCGCTTTTTCATGTTCACCAGCTCCTTGTTAAAAATGATCGTTTATTTTTTTCATTTGCAGGATTATGACGCATCATATCATTTTGGGCGGAAAAAAGCAATGGTGATCCTATCCAATTCCCGTTCTGTCCAGGGGACGGCCCTTCCGCTGTATCTTCGCTGTTTTTCATCCTCAGCTTTTTGACAATCCTTCCCTGATCTGGTATAATCATTCCGCTTGCATATGCCGGCACCCATTTTCGGGGCTGGACGCGGGCAAAAAGAGCGCTTCCTGTTTTGCGTCGGGTATCTGAAAAGAACTTGAACGGAGGAACAAACCATGAAAAATCAAAAAACCCTGAAGCTTTGTGAATTCGCGCTGCTGGTGGCCATCGAGGTCGTAATGAGCCTGACTCCCTTGGGCTTTTTGAACCTGGGCTTTCTGTCGGCGTCCTTGCTTACCATTCCGGTGGCGGTGGGCGCTATCCTGCTGGGGCCCGCGGCCAGCACGCTGCTTGGGCTGGTGTTTGGCGTCATCAGCTTCATCAAAGGCTTTTCCAGCACGTCGCTTATGACTGCGGCCATGTATTCCGCCAGCATTCCGGGCTCCTTCGTGGTGGCCGTGGTGGGCCGGGTGCTCATGGGCCTGTGCGCCGGCCTGCTGGTGCAATGGACGCGCAGGCTTGTAAAAAAGAAGAGCATCGCGGACAACATCGTGGGCAGCCTTGCCGCGCCCCTGCTCAATACCGCTTTTTTTATGGGCCTGCTCATGCTCATTTTCTATCATTCCGAATACATTCAAGGCCTGATTGAAAGCACCGGAATCAGCAATCCCTTCCTGCTGATTGGCATGATGGTGGGCACGCAGGCGCTTATTGAGGCCGCCGCCTGCGGCGTGATTGCCACGGCGGTGAGCAAAGCCCTGCAAGCGGCTTTGCACCGGGAAGCATAAAGAATACGAAACGGAGAGGAAGCTATGCTCTTTACCTTGGATATCGGCAATACCAATATCAAGACCGCCCTGTTCGACGGGGCGGAAATGGTGCATTACTGGCGGCTTTCCACCACCAGGAAATACACCAGCGATGAGCTGGGCGTCATCATCACCCAGCTCTTCGCCCATGAAGGGCTGAACCAACGGGACGTGGACGGCATCGTGCTGTCCTCCGTGGTGCCCACCATCAATTTCACCGTGGAGCATATGTGCCGGGATTATTTCGGCATTGATCCCATGGCGGTTGGGCCCGGTGTCAAAACGGGCATCGACATCAAATATGAAAACCCGCGGGAAATCGGCAGCGACCGCATTTGCAACGCCGTTGCCGCCTTTACGCTCTACGGCGGCCCCTGCGTGTATATCGATTTTGGCACAGCCACCACCTTCGGCGCCCTGGATGGCCACGGCGCGCTGCTGGGCGGCTGCATTTGCCCCGGTATCAAATTGACCAGCGAAGCGCTGGTTTCGGGCACGGCCAAGCTGCCGCACTTTGAATTGGTCATGCCCGAAAGGGTGATCGGCAAAACCACGGTGGCCAATTTGCAGTCCGGCGTCATTAACGGCTATGTGGGCCAGGTGGTCTACCTGGTCAACGAAATACGGCGGGAAATGGGCTGCCCCGGCGCCAAAGTGATCGCCACCGGCGGCATGGCGCGTTTGATCGCCCCAAAATCCGGCGTGATCGACCATATCGACGGGCTGCTGACCCTGAAGGGCCTGCGCCTGATCTACGAAAAAAATCAATCCAAGGCTTCATAAAGGGCCGCACGGAAAGGGGATCAAATTAGGTGAAAACGATTTGCGTTGGGTTTTTGGGCTGTGGAAACATCGGCTGCGGCGTATGGAAGCTGCTGAGCGAATTTGGCCAGGATATCCTGCACCGGGCGCAGGTGAAATTCAAAATCAAGCGCATCCTGGTGCGCGATATTCACAAAAAGCGGGACGAAACCGTGCCGGAGGAATTGCTCACCACGGACCCGGCCCAGATCACCGATGATCCGGAAATTCAAATGGTGCTGGAATTCATGGGCGGGGAAGAACCGGCCACCCAATATATGCTCAGAGCCCTGGAAATGGGAAAAACGGTGGTGACAGCCAACAAAATGGCCCTGGCCTTGAATTGGCACATTTTGCAGGAAGCGGCGGAAAAAAACAACTGCGGCCTGTACTATGAGGCCGCGGTGTGCGGCGCCATTCCCATCATCCGCACTACGGTGGACTCCCTGCAGTCCAACCGCATCGAGGAAATGATGGGCATCGTGAACGGCACCACCAATTATATTTTGACCCGGATGAGCCAGGAGGGCGGCGACTATGCCGACGTGCTGCGGGACGCCCAGCGCCTGGGCCTGGCCGAGCCGGACCCCACCAGCGACGTGGAAGGCTTTGACGCGGCTTACAAGCTCTCCATTCTTTCTTCTTTGGCGTTCCATGCCCGCGTGCCCTTTGATGTGATCTACCGCCAGGGCATCACCCAGGTGAGCTCTGCCGATATCGCTTACGGCAAGGAATTGGGCTATACCCTGAAGCTCTTGGCCATTGCCAAGCGGGATGGCGGCGTGATCGACGCCCGCGTGCACCCCACCTTCATTCCCAACGCTCATCCATTGGCATCGGTCAACGGCTCCTTTAACGCCATTTTCCTGCATGGACATGCCTGCGACGATATGATGCTCTTTGGCCGCGGCGCGGGCAGCGCCCCCACGGCCAGCGCCGTGGTGAGCGATATGCTTTACGCCGTTTCCCGCGACACGCCCCGCCACCCCACCTTCCAAAATTCCGATAAGCTGGCCTCCGGCCTTACCGTGACCAACGATTGGCGGTGCAGCTTTTATGTGCGCCTGAACGCCAGCGACCGGCCCGGCGTGCTGGCCCACATCACCGCGTGCCTGGGGCAAGAGGGCATCAGCATTCGCAATCTCATGCAGCGGGACGCGGTGGACGGCCACGCCCAGATCGTTATGATTACCCACGACGCCGGCGAGTGCGCCATCCGCAAGGCCTTGGCGGCCATTGATTCGGCGGATGTGCGGGTGGAAAGCATGATTCGCGTGGAAGCGAAATGAAGCAGAAAAAGGCGGATTGTTGACCCATGAAGCATAACAACAAGTCCGGCTTTTCGCTGGGAACGATACTGACTTTGTGCCTGACGGCGGCTGTCACCGTGGGGTGTTTGTTTCTGTTTGGCAAAATCCGGGGAGGGAACCCGGATGTGCGCATGGATGCCCAGCGGGTGATCGGCGTGGTGCACACGGTCATTCAAGGAGCCACGGAGGCGCCGGCGCCCCAAAGCACTGTGCGCACCGTTACGGTCACGCTGGCTCCGGTTACGGCGGCGCCCTTTACCGCGCAGCCTCAGCCCCAGGCCACGTCCGCCCCCGCGTATCCGCAAGGCCAAAGCTATTCCTTTTCCCTGACCGCGGGTGGCTTGCTTTCCTTCCAAAGCGATATTTCCGACACGGTGTACAACAAAGCCGAGAAAGCGGCGGATTACCGCGCCATCGTGTCGCCGCTGAGCGCCAAGGTGTACGCGGATATGAACCTTGTCACCTTCCCGCAGTTGCTCAACACCTCCGACCATAAGTACGGCGACGCCCTGGCCCCGGAGTCCGCGGCGGACGCCATCCGGCTGCTGGGCGTAGATGAAGTGGTGCTGGGGTGCGAGCATATTCTGGATCAGGGCGCTCAAGGCGCCCAGGACACGGTAAGGGCGCTGAATGCCAGGGGGCTGATGTGCGAAGGGGTAAACGCCTCCGGCGCTTCCCAAAATCGGGTGCTGCAATTGAACGGCGGCGCTGTGGCCGTTCTATCCTACACCGATGTGCTCACGGCGAAAAGTAAAAACGCCCTAAAGCAGGATGGCGCTCTGCTTCGGCCGTTTGACCTTGACACCGTTCGCCAAGATATTTCCCTTGTCCGCGGCCAAGGCGCGCGGTGCGTGGTGGTTTGCCTGTATTGGGGAAGGGCGGACGCCGCTTCCATTACCAACGCCCAGCGCAGCACGGCGCAGGCGCTGGCCCAAATGGGGGCCGATGTGATCCTGGGCGTGCGTCCCAGCCGGGTGCTGCCCATGGAGATTATTTCCTGCACGGGCGAGGATGGAAAGCCGCGGCAGGCCTTTGTGGCGTATTCTTTGGGCACGCTGCTTTCCGAATCCCGCGAAGGATATGATATTTCCGGCTGCCTGCTGCATTTGAACATTGCGGTGGACGCGCAGGGCAAGGTGACTTTTTCCTCCGCCGAATACACGCCCACCTACATTTGGCGGCAAAGCGTGAACGGAAAAACGCAGTACCGCATCCTTTGCAGCGCCGACCCCGCCCCGGAGGAAATGACCAGCCAGCAAAAGGAGGTCATGCAGCGGGCGCTGAACCGCATCCAAACCACGCTGGCGGATAGCCCTGTGACCCAACGCAAGTGAACCCACACCATTTTCCGCGCTCCTGCGCAGGATAGAGGCGAATGAGACCATGGATGATTTTCTTTTTGCGCTCAATACGGTGCTGCCCCTGCTGCTGCTCATGGTCACGGGCTGGTTCTGCCGCAGGATCGGGCTTTTGCCGGATCATTTGGTGAAAGACGTGAATCAATTGGTTTACCGGGTGTTTTTGCCGGTAAACCTGTGCTACAGCGTGATGAACACGCCTTACGACACGGAAATTTCCGGCTTGGCTTTTTTTCTCATTTCCGGCGGGCTGCTGGTGCAATTTGGCTTTCTTTTCCTCGTGGTTCCCCATCTGGAAAAGGACCGGAAAAAGATTGGCGTCATGATTCAGGCCATGGGCCGGGCCAATTACGCGTTTTTCGGCATTCCGCTGGTTGCCATGCTGTTTCCGGGGCAGGATACGTCCCTGGCCGCGCTGATGGTTACAGTGACGGTGCCCATCTACAACACGATGTCCGTGATCGCGCTGTGCATATGGGGCGAAGGGGAGATGAAGCCCGGCAAAATCGTGCTCAACATCCTCAAAAATCCTCTGATCGTTTCCTCGCTTTTAGGCTTTGCGCTGTGGCTGCTTCATTTCCAGCCCCCGGCTTTCCTGAAAAACACCATGAGCGACCTGGCCAAAATCGCTACGCCCCTGGCGCTGTTTACCCTGGGCGGGGCCATTCAGTTTTCCAGCGCCAAGGCCCATATCCGTCAATTGCTCATCGTGATCCCCTGGCGTTTATTCATTGCGCCCCTCGTCTTTATGGCCATTTGCGTGGCCTGCGGCATTCGGGGCGTTGCCCTGGCCTGCGCGTTCATCGCCTTTGGCGCGCCGGTGGCGGTATCCTCCTATCCTATGGCCCAGCAAATGGGCGGGGACGGGGAATTGGCCGCCGAATGCGTGGCCATTTCCAGCACGCTGTGCATCTTTTCTACATTCCTGTTCGTTTACGCCATGAAGAGCCTGGGCCTGATCTGATAGGAAAAAGCAAAAAGCAATGCGTCTGCCGAGGCGGCGCATTCAGCGCATCGGCAAAGCCGATGCTTCCGAAAAAAGTGAAGGGTCACTTTTTTCG
>CAMOHY010000014.1 GCA_946615495.1 uncultured Clostridia bacterium | reverse complement strand
GCCAGAACGAAAAATCCTTCTCAAATCTGATAACCTTTTAGAAAGAGAATAGTATTATAAGTAAAGTATACATGATATCATTAGAAAAAAATAGGGCAGTTTCCCCCAGAAATCTCATCTTTTAATTAGGTAACGTATTGCAAAAAAGCCGTCAGCGGAGGGCGCTTAAACGCGTTTTCCGCTGACGGGCCTTTTTTTGTGTTCGTTTATTTGCTTTGGCTGATTTCTTCCAGCGCGTCGTAGCAGAAGGATTCGGCCTGGCCTTCATCGTAAAACATGCCAAGGCCCGTTTCATAGGCGTTCAGCGCAGCCTGGATGACCCGCTGATGCTCCGTGGACATATGGGTGAGGGCCCATTCGCCGCCTTCTTTTTTGCTCATGGCCTTATTTCCCCGGCAGTAGGCCACCGCCCGGCACAGGTTCAGCACGTAGTACACCGGGTTTTCGTGCAGATGCTCGGCGGAATCGTTCACATCGAAACGGATGGCGCACAGGGCGTTTTCCCGCTTCACCTGGTCGAACACGCGGGGAATGCTGGGCCCGTGGATCACCTCTCCATGGGCGTGCAGGTTCAGGATGTGGGCCGTCAGGTCCGGGTCCTCTCCGTGCATGCGGCTGCAAAAGCCCCGCGCGTCCCGCTCATAATCCCGCTTGTAGCGGGGAGAATAGTGCAATTCAAAGGGAATGGGGTAAGGAATATTCCGGCAGTATTTTTCCTGGATCACGCTCATTTCAAAGCCTTCCGGCGGGGCGTCGGGGGAGAGGGCGTAAAGCGTTTCCACCAGGGCGATCTTTTTTTCCACCGGCACTTCCCTTCGCACCACCACCAGAAAATCGATATCGCTGCGCTCCCATTGGAAGCAGTTGGCGGCCAGGGAGCCATGCAAATAAATGCCCGTCAGATTGTCCGGCAGGATGTGAAGGTAACGCTCCTTGATGATCTGCATCAGCCTTTCGGCGTCGGAGGCGTCCTTGGGCGGGGCCACGCCGTTTTCCAGCATGGTTTTCATTTCGTGAAAGGCTTCTTTTTCGTCGTCGCCGTCCACCAGCAGGGTTACAGGGTCGTGCCCCGTAACGCCCATGGACAAAATGCCCAGCATGGATTTGCCGTTGATGGTGCGGCTGCGGTGCTCAAATAGGATACGGGCGTTGAACTGCCCGGCGATATGGACCAAATGTTCAATCTGGGCCCGGTTCAGGGGCGTTACCCCCGATAGATCCAGCACCTGCTTGATCATCGCTTCTATCCCCATTCTGTCTTTGGTTTGTTTGTATAGCTTCCAACAGTTTGCGCATGCGGTGGTTGGCCCCGGATTTGCCCAGGGGAGGAGAAACCATTTGCCCCAATTCCTCCAGGGACGCTTCGGGGTGCAGCATGCGCGCGCGGCCGATATCCTGCAATTCGCGGGGAAGGCCGCCCAGGCTGTGGGCCTTGGAATAGGCGGTAATGGCCTGGGCCTGCCGCTGCCCGGCGGACAATTGCTTTTTTAAATTGGCTTCATCGCAGTTTCGGGCCCGGTTTGCCTGGTTCCGGGCGTCGCGGGCGATGCGGGTGTTTTCCATATCCATGAGGGCGCGGTGGGCTCCCATCAGCGCCAGGCAGGCCACCACGTCGTCCCCCCGGCGCAGGTATACGATATCCGCGTCCCGGCGCTTGGTGATTTTAGGCTCGATGCCGCTTTTTTCCAGCATTTTGGCCAGCGTTTCTGCGCGGGAGCCGGAGGAAACGAACTCAAGATGGTATTCCTGCTCCGGCGATGTGACCGAGCCCGCCCCCAGAAAGGCCGCCCGCACAAAGGAGGCCCGGCAGCAACGGCGGGTCATGGCCGCCCGCGGCACGCCCTTGAACACGGCGCCGCTTTCCGATTCCTGAATCATGCGCAGGGCGATGAGCAGCCTTCGGCTTTCCGCCTCCGGCACCGTTAGGATGGACAGCCTGCGCCCGCCCAAGCGCTTGTGGCGGTTAAATTCCAATTGGGGTGTGATCTCCATGCGCCGCTTGAGCAAAAGGAAAATGCGCTTGGCCAGGGCGGGGTTTTCGGTTTCGTACACCACCCGCACCCGGCCGCCGCCGCTCAGGCGCAGGGAGGCGCAGGTTTGGGTAAGGGCGCTCAGCTCCGCCAGCATGCAGCAATGCTTTTCCGGCTGAACGTGCAGCAATTCTTCTTTTACGCGGGAGGAAAAGCTCATAGCTTGTCATCCCCCACGATGCGCACCTCCGGCTCCAGCCGCACGCCGGACAAATTTTCCACCTTGTCCTGCACCAGGGCCATGAGCTGGAGAAAATCGCTGGCCGAGGCGCCGCCCCGGTTGATGAGAAAGCCCGCGTGTTTTTCGCTCACCTGCGCGCCGCCCACCTGGCAGCCCTTCAGCCCTGCCTGCTCAATGAGCGCGCCCGCAAAGTGTCCGGCGGGCCGCTTGAAAAAGGAGCCTGCGCTGGGATATTCCAGGGGCTGCTTTTCCTTGCGCCGGGAGGCAAAATCCCGCATGGCGGCCTCAATGGCCTCTCCGTCGCCCTTTTGCAGGCGGAAACGCGCGCCCAGCACCAGCAGTCCATCCCGCATAGCCCGGCTAAAGCGGTAGCCAAAGGCCATTTCCGCGGGGGAAAGCGTTTGAACGGTATCCCCGTCCAGCACGCGCACGGAATCAATGATCGCGCCCAGTTCGCCGCCGTAGGCCCCGGCGTTCATATACACGCCGCCGCCCACGGTGCCCGGTATGCCCTGGGCAAATTCCAGCCCGGTCAGCTTCGCGTCCGCCGCCGCGCGGGACAGCGCGCTCAGCAGCGCGCCAGCCTGGGCGCTTAAGCCGCCCTCCCAAGGCTCAATACGGGAAAAAGCCTTGCAAAGACGCACCGCCAGGCCCCGGAACCCTCCGTCCCGCACCAGCAAATTGGACCCGTTGCCCATCAGCAGCACGGGCACGCCCGCGTCCTTTGCGGCTTTCAAAAGCTGAATCAGTTCCCCTTCGCCGGCCGGTTCGGCAAAATAATCCGCTGGCCCTCCTACGCGGAGGGTCGTGTATTTATCCAGACGGATGTTCTTTTGTATCGTCAGGCCGGGGCACCGAAGGGACAATGTTTCAAAAAAATCCATTTTCTATCATCCACCCTGTCCATTATATCAAAATCCCCGCGGCACTGCAAGTGCTGCGGGTAATATTTTAGCTAAAAAATCAAAATTTATACCAATTTTTCCATTTTTATAGAAGAACGGCTCTGTTCCTTGTGCAAAATACTCAAACCGTGGGATAGGCCAGCAGCGCGCTGGGGGCGGACAGGAGCAAGTCATAGCCGTCGGCAGGCAGCAGGGCTGTGCGGCCGGCGGGCACGTGCAGCTCGCCGTTTTCCCATTTCAGGCTGCATTCCCGCACCGCAGTAAAGAATGCAAAACGCCGGGGATCGGCGGGCAGCACGCCTTCAAAGTCCTGGAAGCGGTCCAGGCCGAAGTATTTTTCGTCCAGCAGGCGGAAGCGGCCCTTTTCCACTTCTTTTTCCTTCACGGCGTCCAATTGGGCGGTCACGTCCGTCACGTCCACGGCCTTTTGAATGTGCAGCTCCCGCTTGTTGCCGTTTTTATCCCTGCGCTCCCAATCATAGAAGCGGTAGGTTACATCGCTGCTTTGCTGAATTTCGTAGAGCACGATGCCGGCGCCGATGGCGTGCACCATGCCCGCGGGAATATAATAGGTTTCCCCGGCGCGCACCTTTACCCGGCGGAGCAAGCCCTCCACCTGGGCCCCGGCCAGGGAGGCCTCAAGCAGGCTTTCCTTATCTGTGCCCGCCTTCACGCCGTATACCAATTCAGCGCCCGGCGCGGCGAACAGGATATGCCAGGCCTCCGTTTTGCCCAGCTTGTTTTCCACCCGCGCGGCGTATTCGTCGTTGGGGTGCACCTGCACGCTCAGGGTGTCCTTGGCGTCCAGCAGCTTGAGCAGCAGGGGGAAGGGCTGGGCAAAGCCTTTGCCCGTCAGCCTTTCGCCGTACTGGTCAATCAGCTGGGGCAGCGTGCGGCCCTCAGGGTCCCGGCTTTCCAGGCCGGGGATGGCGCTCACCTCCAGGCTTTCGCCGGTATGGTCGCCGGGAATGTCCTTGCGGAACATGCTGCGCAGGGCTTCGCCGCCCCAGGGAGTGGCGGCGCCCCAGCGGTAAGCGGGAGTCATCAAAATGGGTGCGATGGGCATAGCGTTTCCCTCCTGACGCGTTGGATTATTTTACAGCCTTGGTCGCAATCACGTCCACGCCGGTGCCGCAAACGTTGGGGATGAGCACGTCGCCCGCGGCGATGGGAGCCTCGAAGGGCTTTTCCATCACGGCGCGCATGCAGTCGTCAATGAGCTTTTTGGGAATGGGAGTACGGGTTTTCAGGCTCACGGGCATTTCCCGGTCCCGGACCGGGGCCACGGCTGTTACCATGCGCAGCGGGGCCACGCATTCCTGGCGGGCGTACACATCGCCGCGCTTGCAGGTGTTTCCCTTGACGGACAGCACGGTTTCTCCCTCATGGGTCACTTCCATGCGGCAGCCAACCGGGCAGTTGATGCAGGTAATGATTTCCGTAGTGCTCATATGCTTTCATTCCTCTCTTTGTTTTCCGGCCAGCCGCACGATGGCGCGGGCAAAAATCCGGGCATTTTGGAAAATGGATTCCTCACTCATGAACTCATTGGCCTGATGGGCCATTTCCACTTCTCCGGGGAACAGCGCGCCGAAGGCCACGCCCTCCTCCATGGCTTGGGCATAGGTGCCGCCGCCGATAGCGATGGTGCGCTTTTCGCCGCCGGTCACTTCATGATAAGCTTCCAGCAGCTCCTGCACCAGCTCGGTCCTGTCGCTGACGAAGTGGGGCGGACGGGTGCCCGCGTCGCTGGCGGTCAAATACTGCAAACGCTGGGAAAGCAGCTGGAACATGCGCTCCGGGCTGAAGAGAACGGGGTAGCGCACGTCCATCAGCGCGTCCAGACAGCCGTTTTCGATGCGGATCATATCCAGGCTGGCGGTCAGCTCGCCGGAAACGTCGTCCCGCGCGGCAATGCCCAGGTTTTCGCCGTTAAAGGTCATGCCCACGCAGTCGGCCAGCTCCTTGAGCGCGCCTTGAGCGCCCAGCTCCCGGAAAATGAGCAGCATTTGACCGATGGCGTTTTTGCCGTGGGCAGGGAAGGCGGCGTGGCCGGTGAGGCCGGTGGTTTCGATAATGACGGCGCCGTTGCCCAGGGTGGTTTTGACCGGGAAGCCCAGGCGCTGGCCCGCCGCTTCCGCCTGCTGGGCCACTTCCTCGCCGCCCTCCACCAGGGCGGAAGCGAAGCCGGGGATCACATTGGCCCGCTCGCCCACCTGCATGGACAGCACCTGCAGCCCGTCCCCGCTCATCTCCCCAGTAAACCGGATATGGGAGCCGCCCTTTTCAATGTTGATAACGGGATAATCCGCGTCCGGGCTAAAGCCGGAGCGGGGCATTTCCGTTACTTTTTTATAGTACGCCATATCGGAGGAGCCGCATTCCTCATCGCACCCCAGAATCAGGCGCACCTTGCGCCGCAGGGGAACGCCGGCCTCCTTTACCGCGCGCATGGCGTAAAGCGCCGCCACGGCGGGGCCTTTATCGTCGCTGGTGCCCCGGCCAAAAATCTTGCCGTCGATGCGCTGGGCGCCAAAGGGGTCCCGCACCCATCCGTCGCCCACGGGCACCACGTCCAAATGGGCCAGGATGGCCAGGGCGTCCCGCGTGCTGCCTTCGCCCAGGTCCGCGTGGCCGGCGTAGCCGTCAAAAATCTGGGTTTTGAGGCCGAATTTTTCGCAGTCCTCCATGGCGGTATCCAGGGCGCGTCGGGCTTGAGCCCCAAAGGGCGCGCCGTTTTCCGCTTCGCCCTTCACGCTGGGAATTCTCACCCATTTCTGCACCGTTTCCATCATTTCTTCCCGGTATTGCAGCAAAAGCTCTTCTATGCGGTCCATGCTCCCTTTATTCCTCCTCCAAGGCCCGGCCCAGGCGCTGAATGCCTTCTAAAAGCTGCGCGCGGGGACAGGCAAAATTGATGCGCATAAAGCCCTCGCCCTCATCGCCAAAGAAGGTGCCGGGGGTGAAGGCCACGCCGCGGGCCCTGCATTTTTCCGAAAGCTGCTGGCAGGTCATGCCGTAGGCGCGCAAATCCGCCCAAGCCAAGTAAGTGGCCTCAATGGGGGAGAGGCGGGCCTTGGGCGCGTACTGCGCAAGCCATTGCCTCAGCAGCGCCCGGCTGCCGTCCAGATACGCTATCAGCCCATCCAGCCAATCGTCGCAGGCGGTATAGGCCTGGCGGGCGGCCAAACGGGCAAAGGTGTTGCCGCTAACAATGCCCGCGGCGGTCATTTCCCGGCGCAGCTTTTCCAGCATGGCCGGGTTTTTGCACGCCAGGGCGGCCTGCTGAAGCCCGGCCACGTTAAAGGTCTTGCTGGCGGAGCAGAGCATCACCGCCCGTCCTTCTCCCTCCGGAATGGAGAGGATGGACACGAATTCGCCGGGCTTATACACAAAATCCGCGTGGATTTCATCGCACACGATGGGTACGCCGTATTTTTCCGCCAGGCGGCAAAGGCAGGTCAATTCCTCTTTGCTCCACAGCCGGGAAACGGGATTGTGGGGGCTGCACAGCATCATCAGCCGGGCGCCGCTTTGCAGCGCCTGCTCCATGCCGGAAAAGTCCAATTCATACCGGCCTGTTTTTTCTTCCCGCAGAAGGGACACGGCGCGCACTTTTCTTCCGTTCGCGCGGATGGATTCATAGAAGGGGCCGTACACCGGCGTCACGATAGCCACTTCGTCCCCTTCCTTGGTGAAGGCGCGCACGGCGGTTTTCAGGCCCGTGATAACGCAGGGCAGCATTTGAGTTTCGCCCTTTTGCAGGGTCAAATGGTGCCGCCGCTGCCAGAAGGAAATCAGCGCCTCTTCATCCGCGGGGTTTTGCGTGCCGTACCCAAAGCAGGGGTGCTGGGCCCGGCTTTGCAGGGCGTTTACGATGGCGGGAGCGCAGGGAAAATCCATGTCCGCCACCCACAGCGGAACGCCGTCCGCATTCATGATAGAGCGGTCGTCCCACTTTTCGCATTCCGTGTTCCTGCGGTCCAGGGGCTGCTCAAAAAACGACGCGTCAAACTTCATCTTCTGTTTCCTCCCGCTTGATGCAGCGGATGACCCAGAATCCGCCGCTTTTTTCCACGGTGTCCACCTGAGAAAAAATGGTTTTTAAATATTTAATGGCGGATTCCGCCCCCTGCTGCTTGCGGATCACCAAATACAGCGCTCCGCCGGGGCTCAGCTTGTCCGCGCTCTGGGCAAACAGCCGGTAAATCACCTGCTTTCCCGCCCGGATGGGGGGATTGGTGACGATCAGATCAAAAGGCCCCTCCACCGCGTCCAGCCCGTCGCTTTGCACGCACTGGGCCCGCGCGCCGTTGCTTTGGGCGTTTTTGGCGGCCAGGTCCAGGGCCCGGCGGTTCACATCGCTCATCGTCACCCGGCAGGCGGGATAGCGCTTGGCAAGGCTTACGCCCACAGCGCCCCAGCCGCAGCCCAGGTCCAGCACCCGGCCGGACATTTCTTCCGGCAAAGCGCGCAGCAGCACTTGGGTGCCATAATCCACTTCGCCGCGGGAAAACACGCCGGCATCGGTTAAAAACCGCAGCTCCGCGCCCCGGTAGGCGTAGGCCGTTTCGGCGTAGCGGTGTTCGCTTTGAGGGTCGGCGGAATAATAATGGTCATTCATGGTTCATGCCAGCCGCCGCGTAGAGGGCGGCCGCTTCCTCCTGGTCAAGTTCCCGAAATTCGCCTTCGGAAAGCGCGCTGTCCAGCTTGAGCGGGCCAAAGGAAACCCGCCGCAGGGCAAGCACCGGCTTGCCTACCGCGCCGAACATGCGCTTTACCTGGTGATATTTTCCCTCCTGCACGGTCACGCGGCCTCTGTCCGGCGCCAATATTTCCAGGCGGGCGGGCAGGGCGGTAAAGTCCTTGAGGGGAATGCCGGCGGCAAAGGCGGCCACGTCGCCGTCCGTCAGCGTGCCGTCCACCCGCGCTTCGTACACCTTGTCCACATGGCGGGCGGGAGAAATGAGCCGGTGCGCCAAATCTCCATCCGTGGTGAGGAGCAGCAGGCCGGTGGTGTCCCGGTCCAGCCGGCCAACCGGCATACATTCCAGCGTGGCATACACCTTGGGCAATAGGTCCATGACCGTTTGCTGAAAGCGGTCTTCCTTCGCGGTGAGCACCCCGGCGGGCTTGTTCATTATCAGGTGGCGCGTAAGGCGCGTATCCAGCCGCTTTCCGTCCAGCGTCACTTCCGCCCCCTCCGGCACGGCAAAGGCGGGATCGCTTTTTGCTTCCCCGTTCACCTTCACCCGCCCGGCGCGAAGCAGCTCCCGGCAGGAGGAGCGGCTGGAAACGTCCAGCCGGGCCAGCAGCCGGTCAAGCCTCATGGTGGTCCCGGTCCTTATCAAAGGGCGTGCCCTCCAGGTGCACAATCTTGGGCTGGGCGTCCGTGGTCCCGCTCGCTTCCTGCTCGGTGTGGTGGATATGGTGCGCGTTTTCCCGCATGAGCCGGGCCATCAGGGCGGCGTTGCGGGTTTTGCGGTACACCCACAGGGGCAGATACAGCACCAGCAGCACCGCGCCCAGCTCCAGCAATTGCAGCCTGGGCAGGGGAGAGCGCAGGGTGCGCAGCAAAAGATTGAAAACCACCTTGCTGCTCAGCGAAAAATCCACCTTGCTTATGAGATAGAAAACGAGCACCGCCCCCACGCCAACGGCGGCTGGCAGGGCAAGAAGGAAGTTGACGCAGGTATTTTTGCGCATTTGCCCGCGGTATTTTTTCAAAATCCGGCGGGACCAATGCAGCGATTTTACGGCCCCCAGCGAGCGAACCGGCAAATATTCCAGCGGCAGATCGCGCCACCAGCCGTAAGCAAAGAGCAGCCCAAAAACGGCCAGCAGCCCGAAAATAATGACCAGGGCCAAGGTAACGTTGCCGGTGGGAGATTCCGGGTCTCCGTTTAAAAGCATGGCAAGAAAGTGGATGGGCTGTTCAAAGGTTTGGGCGTCCAGGGTTTTATACCCGATCACGAAATACAAAAACCCGGCCAGGAAGGGAAGGCCCCACAGTATGCCCCGCAAATAGCGCAGCAGCCCGGTTTTCAGCCATTTTTCGTAGGGATTGCGCTTGCGCTGGGGCAGATTGCGGGTATAAAACAGGCGGCGCATTTTTTCCCTTGCCCAAAAGCGCATGGGAATGACCAAGGCGATATACAGCGCCAAAGCGAAGGCCAGGCTCAGCCACAGCGGCAGCTTTCCTCCCAGCGCGGAGGACAAAAAAAGAGGAGAAAGGGCAAGAACGCGCAAAACGATCTGCGCGATGGCCACGCTGCTCACCTGGTCAAAATTCCGCGTGATGCAGCGCCGGGCCGCCTTTCCCACCGGCAGCTGATTGATGTTTCCCCCCATCGGCATGTTCTCAATCCGCCTTTCCTTCGCCTGTATTCTGGCACGTTAATATCTAATTTATTATAGCGCAGTTTCCGGGCAAATGCAATAAAAAAACTGCCGTGAAACGGCCCAAAACGCCTCAGTTCGCCACAATGTAACCAATATGTAATCGGATTGAAAAGAAAAAGAAGGGAAAACGGAATGAAAACCGCCGTATTTGGGTCCGCCTGAATTTGACAATTTGGCCAAAAGGCGGTATGATGCTGTTTGTATAAGGAAAAGATGGTAAAAGTGTAAGTATGCCATCCCGGAAATAGATTTTTGTTTCCAAAACATGCGACTTGAAAATGGAGGATCTTTGTCATGAGCGAAGTTCAGCATCCCACGTTTGTTATCAAGCTGGAAAACGGCGGCGAAATGAAGGGGGAGCTCTACCCTGAATACGCCCCGCAGTCCGTGGGCAATTTTGCTTCCCTGGCCAACAGCGGGTTTTACGATGGGCTCATCTTCCATCGGGTAATTCCCGGCTTTATGATTCAGGGCGGCTGCCCCAAGGGCACGGGCACCGGCGGCCCCGGCTACTCCATCAAGGGCGAATTTGTCCAGAACGGCGTGGAAAATCCCCTCAAGCACACCTACGGCGTGCTCAGCATGGCCCGCGCCATGCACCCCGATTCCGCCGGCAGCCAGTTTTTCATCATGACCAGCGTGTCTCCCCACCTGGACGGCGCGTACGCCGCCTTTGGCAAGGTGCTCTCCGGCATGGAATACGCCGATCAGATTGTGAACGCCCCCCGCGATTATAACGATAAGCCCCTGGAGCCCCAGCGGATTTCTTCCATCCGGGTGGACACTTTGGGGAACTACTATCCCTTCAATCAGCTATGATAAGAACAGGCAATGAACGCACCTACACCCTGCGCATCGCGGGCCGGGATTACACCATTACCAGCGCCGACGCGCCGGAGCATGTGCGCCGGGTGGCGGTGTATATGGACCGGAAGATTGCCGAAATGGCCACTTCGGGCTTTGTGAACCGGGAATCCGCCGCCGTGATCGCCGGGCTCACCGTGGCGGATGAATTGCTCACCGCCCAGGACGACAACACGCGCCTGCGCCGGGAATTGATGCAGGCGCGGCAGGAGCTGCAAGAATTGAAGCATGCTGGCAAATGAACGGGAACTGCTTGCCCCCGCGGGCAGCATGGACGCGCTGAAAGCGGCGCTGAGCAACGGGGCGGACGCGGTGTATCTGGGCGCGGCCGCCTACGGGGCCAGGTCCAGCGCGGGCTTTGATGAGCCTGCGCTCACCCAGGCGCTGCGCTTGGCCCACCTGCACAGGAAAAAAATATATGTCACGGTCAATATCCTTATCAAGGAAAGGGAACTGGAGGACGTCCGGCGCACCCTTTCCTTGTTGTCGTCCCTGGGGGCCGACGCCGTGCTGCTGCAGGATTTGGGGCTGGTGAAAATCTGCCGGGAGGAATTTCCGGAGCTGCCCATCCACGCCAGCACCCAAATGGCGCTGCACAACGCCGCCGGGGCGGAACTGCTTCGCAGCCTGGGGGCGCGCCGGGTGGTGCTGGCCCGCGAATGCGGCTTGGACGCTATTCGGGAGGCGGCGGGGACCGGGGTGGAAATCGAGGCCTTCTGCCATGGGGCGCTGTGCGTTTCCTGCTCCGGTCAATGCCTGTTTTCCTCCATGATCGGGGGCAGGAGCGGCAACCGGGGCCGGTGCGCCCAGCCCTGCCGCCTGCCCTATACCTATCAGGGAAAAACGGGCGCCTGGCTGTCGCCCCGCGACCTGTGCGCCCGCGATGAGCTTTGGGCGATGGCCCAGGCGGGCGTGTATTCCTTCAAGATTGAGGGAAGGCTTAAGCGCCCGGAATATGTGGCCGTGGTGACGCGGGCCTACCGCCGGGCCTTGGACGGCGTGCTGGAGGGGCGTTTTTCTCCCGCCTCCAGCCAGGAAAAGGAAGAGTTGGTGCAGATTTTTTCCCGCGGCGGCTTTACCATGGGCTATCCCGGCGGCAAGCAGGACGCCGGGGTGATCGACCCCACCCGCGTTACGCCGTCGGGGCTCAGTATGGGCAAGGTCCATCGGGTTTACCGCCGGGGCGGCGCGCTGCTGGCCGACGCCGTGATGGAGCGGACGCTGCACAACGGCGACGGCCTGGAGATTGGCGGCCAAGCGCTGCGCTATTCCGGGCCTAATGTGCCCGCGGGCCAGACCGCGTCCCTTCGCCTGCGGGAGAACGCGGCTGTGGGCGACAGCGTGCGCCGCACGGAGGATGAAAGCCAGCTTGCCGCCGCCCGAAGCACCTATGAGGGCGAAGCGCTGAACGCCGCCTTGCCCATAGCTTTTGACGCGTCGCTTACCGCCTATCCTGGCAAGCCCCTTGTCCTGGCCGTAACGGACGGGGAAAGCGAAGCAAAACTTGAGGGCGATATCTGCCAGGCGGCGCAGAGCAAGGCCTTGGACGGGGAAAGCGCCCGCCGGGCCCTGGGCAAGACCGGGGGCACGCCCTTTGCGCTGCGAAGCCTGACGGTAAAGACGGCGGGAGCCTTCGCGCCTGCCGCCGCCCTGAACGCCCTGCGCAGGGAAGCGCTGGAAAAGCTGGCGGAGGCGCGCATCGCCGCCCAGCCCAGGCCCTTCCTGCCCGCGGGAAGCTTTCCAGCGCGGGAAAACGCCGTGCCCGCTCCGCGCCTGATCGTGAAAACGGGCAGGATGGCGGAAATTCCGTCCCTTCTTCAGGCGGGGGCGGATGAAGTGGTCTATCTGCCTCAGGATTTTCGGGAAGCTTTCCTTATGCCCGAATTGAAGGCGCTTCCGGCAGGGACCCGCCTGTGCCTGCCCGCCCAGTGCGAGGAAGGCACCCTGCGGGCACTTCAAAAAACGCTGGACGCGCTTAAGGCGCCGGTGTGCCTGTCCAGCCCCGGCCAGGCCCGGATGTTTTCCGGGGGCGATATGGCGGGGGAGGGCATTCCGGTCATGAACGGGGAAGCCATCCGCCTGCTGTCCTTCCTGGGCTGCAAAAGCGTGACGCTGAGCCGGGAGATGGCCGGACAGGAAATTATGGAATTGCCGCGGGGCATATGCGAATTGATTCTGCCCGTCTATGGCCGCCCCCGGCTGATGCTATTGAACCATTGCCCCATGCGCACCCAATTGGGCCTGACCGGCGGGCGGGAAGCATGCGAACTGTGCCGCCAGGGAAAGGGCGCCGCGGGCACCTGCCTCACCGACCGGCTGGGCGCCCGGTATCCGCTTTTGCCCCTGCGCCTTCCGGAGGGCTGCCAAATTGAACTGATGGGGGATAAGCCCCTGCATCTATCCGGCCATTTGGAGGGGCTGCCGCCCCTTTCCTGGCTCGTTGCGCTGACGGATGAAGAAAAAGCGGAACGCTTGGAAATCGTGCGCCATTACGCCGCGCTGCTGCGGGGGAACGCGCCCAGGGCGCTTGCGCTCAAGGGCACCCTCGGCCGCTTTATGGAAGGCGTGCTGTAAAGAAAGCACTATAAAATTTTGACCTTGCTGTAAACGTTTTTTAAACCTTTTTCGATTTTTCTTGCAAGAAAAACGCCGCCCATTGTATACTTTTTTACGGGAGGGAAGCATCATGAACGAACGCGCCCTGCGGGTGCTGGAATTTACCAAGATCAGGGACATGCTGTCCGCCTACGCCCTCAGCGAGCCCGGCAAAGAAAAATGCCGGAGCCTTACGCCCCTTTCCGGCCTCGCGGATGTGAACCGGGCGCTGGATGAAACGGAGGAAGCGGTTTCCACCCTGGCCTACCTGGGCGGCAATCCCCTGGTGGGCTTTGACGACGTGACGGAGTATTTGACGCTGGCCGAGAAGGGCTCCACCCTGTCGCAGAAGGCGCTGCTCATGGTGGCGGAAACGCTGCGCTGCGCCCGCGCGGCCCGGTCCGCCCTGGTGACGGAAAAGGAAAACACGCCGCTCATCACGTCCATGGCGTCCCGGCTCCAGCCCCTGCGCCAGCTGGAAACGGACATCACCGAGGCCATTCTCAGCGAAGAGGAAATTTCCGATCACGCTTCTCCCGCCCTGCTGGATATCCGGCGGCATATCCGCCAGGTGAACGACCGCATCCGGGAAAAGCTGAACGCCATGGCCCACGGGGCCGGCTATTCCAAGTATCTGATGGAATCCATCGTTACGGTGCGGGGCGGAAGGTACGTGCTGCCCGTTAAGGCGGAGTACCGGGCCAACGTGCCCGGCCTGGTGCACGATCAATCCGCCACCGGGGCCACCCTGTTCATTGAGCCCATGGCCGTGGTGGAAATGGGCAATGAGCTGAAGGAATGGCATATGAAGGAGCGGGACGAGATTGAGCGCATCCTTTCCGCCCTGTCCCAGCAGGTGGCCGACAGCGCCTCCCTGATCGCCCAGAACCTGGCCATCCTGGCCAATCTGGATTTTATCTTTGCCAAGGGCATGCTCAGCCGGGAAATGGACTGCGTGCGCCCCAAAATGAACGAAAACGGCGTGGTCAATCTGGTCCGGGTGCGCCATCCTTTGATTCCGCGGGACCAGGTGGTGCCCTGCTCTTTGTGGCTGGGCCAGGAGTTTACCTCCCTCATCATTACCGGCCCCAACACCGGCGGCAAAACCGTTACCCTAAAAACCCTGGGGCTCATGACCCTTATGGCCCAAAGCGGGCTGCATATTCCCGGCGCGCTGGGCACGGAGCTGAGCACCTTTGAGGAAGTGTACGCCGATATCGGCGACGAGCAGTCCATCGAGCAAAGCCTGTCCACCTTCTCCTCTCATATGACCAACATCGTGTCCATCATGAACGCGGTGACGCCTCGCGACCTTGCGCTGTTTGACGAGCTGGGCGCGGGCACGGACCCCACCGAGGGCGCGGCCCTGGCCCAGGTGATCTTAAACGCCCTGCTCAAAATCAAAACCCGTACGGCGGCTACCACCCATTACAGCGAGCTGAAGGCCTACGCCCTGTCCACCAGGGGCGTGGAAAACGCCAGCGTGGAATTTGACGTGGCCACGCTTCGCCCCACCTACCGCCTGTCCATCGGCGTGCCGGGCAAGAGCAACGCCTTTGAAATTTCCCGCCGTCTGGGGCTGCCGGAATATTTGATCGAGGAAGCCAAGGACCTGCTGTCCCACGACACCATCCGTTTTGAGGACGTGATCGCCAACGCGGAATATCACCGCCAGATTGCGGAAAAGGAAAGGCAATTGGCGGAGGAAGCGCGGGCCGAAACTGTGCGGCTGCGCAACGAGGCGGAAAAGCTGTATAGGGACATGGAGGAAAAGAAGGAAAGCGCCAACCGCAAGGCCAAGGAGGAGGCCCGCCGCATTGTGGAAAAGGCCCGGCGGGATTCCGAGCAAATCCTCTACGACCTAAAGAAAATGAAAAAAGCGGGCTCCGCCCCGGACCACGAGGTGAACGCCCTGAAAAAGCGGCTGGAGGAGGGCATCGACAGCCTGAGCGAGGGCCTTCGCACGCCCACCGGCAATTTTGCCGAGCCGCCCAAGACCCTGAAGGTGGGCGACGTGGTGGAAATCACCCATTTGAACACCAAGGGCACCGTGCTTTCCCTGCCGGACGCCAAGGGCGAGGTGCAGCTGCAGGCGGGTATTATGAAGCTGAAAGCCCATTTGAGCCAGCTTCGTTTGGCGCAGGAGGAAAAGCCCAAGAAAAAGGTGTCCTCCGTTTCTGTGCAGACCGGGGCCGCCATGCGCACCGTGGGCCTAAGCTGCGACGTGCGGGGCATGGCGCTGGATGAAGCGCTGGAGGAAGTGGAGCAGTATTTGGACGAAGCGGTGCTGGCCGGGCTCCATGAAGTAACCATCGTGCACGGCAAGGGCACCGGCATCCTCCGGGAAGGCATTCAAAAGCATTTGAAAAACTATCCGCACGTAAAATCCTACCGCCGGGGCAAGTACGGCGAGGGGGAAGAGGGCGTGACGGTGGTGGAACTGAAATAATCAGAGCGCGGAGGCCAGAGCACAGAGCTCCGGCGGGTAAGATCAAAAAAGCCATTTCTTACTGAACGCTGTATCATCTGCACTCTGCACGCTTTATCCTTTACCCGCTCCATAATGAAGGAGGAAAACAAATGAAGGACAAGCAAACCATCATGGTGGTGGATGACGACCCGAACATCGCCCAATTGGTGCGGCTGTATTTGGAAAAAGAGGGCTTTGAGGTGACGGTGGAAACGCGGGGCGACGAAGCGGTGGCCGCTTTTCAGAAAAATCCGCCCAGCCTGATGCTGCTGGATATTATGCTGCCCGGCATGGACGGCTTGCAGGTGTGCCGCACCATCCGCCAGTTCAGCACCATTCCCATCATCATGCTTTCCGCCAAGGACGAAACCTTCGACAAGGTGCTGGGCCTGGAACTGGGGGCGGATGATTATATCACCAAGCCCTTTGAGGGAAAAGAGCTGGTGGCGCGGGTGAAGGCGGTGCTGCGCCGGTCCGCCCCCGGCGAAAGCGAAAAGGACACCCTGTCCTTCCCCGGCCTCACCATCAGCCTGGAAAAATACGAGGTGCACTATCAGGGCAAGCTGCTGGAAATGCCGCCCAAGGAGCTGGAGGTGCTCTACTTCCTGGCCTCCCATCAAAATAGGGTGTTCACCAGGGAACAGCTGCTGGAGCAGGTATGGGGCTTTGACTTTTTTGGCGACAGCCGCACTGTGGACGTGCATATTAAGCGATTGCGGGAAAAGCTCCAGGACAGCGAAAGCCTGGGCTGGACCATCCGCACGGTGTGGGGCGTGGGCTATAAATTTGAGGTGAAGTGAGCGTATGCGCAGCCTCAGCGTGTTTTCCCGGCTGCTGATCGTGTTTCTGGCGGTTATTTTGGTGTGCGTGGCGGTGCTTTCCACGGTTTTTTACGTAAATTTGCGGGAAAACGCCATCCGAAACCGCATGAACGCCTTAAAAGCTCAGGCCAGGGACATGGCGTACCTGGCCAGCCGGCAGTCCTACGATGCTTTTTCCGCGGTGCTGGGCCAAAACAGCGTCACCGAGGATTACATGAGATGGAAATCCAGCCGCATCTATAAAGAATACAACGCCTATATCATGGTGGTGGACCGCAGCGGGAAAACGTACCTGTACTACAACGAAGCCACCCTGGAAGATGAAAATATTCAGGCCGTGCTGGACCCGGAGGAATTGTCCGCCTATATGGAGCAGGCCCTCAAGGGCCAGGAAGTGGTGCGGCAAACAAAAAGCGCCTCCGGCCCGCTGTTTACGGTGCTGGTGCCCTGGATGCAGGAAAGCGTTATCACCAATCAGCGCACCGTGATGGGCTTTATCCTGATCCAGACCGCGGCCCAGACGGTGCACGCCGCTTACCGGGGGCTGATTTGGCAAACGGTGCTGGTGGCGGTGGGCATGTTTTTGCTGTCGGCGGCGGTGGTGTTTTTCATCGCCCGGCAATTGAGCCGTCCCCTGTCCGTAATGGCGCAGGCGGCGGGCGATATGGCGCGGGGCAATTTTGAGGCCCGCGTGCCGGAGGAGGGCGGCAGGGAAATTCAGGAATTGGCCCGCGCCTTCAACCAAATGACCGCCCAGCTTTCTACCCTGGAAAAATCCCGGCGGGATTTTGTGGCCAATGTGTCCCATGAGCTGCGTTCGCCCATCACGTCCATTCAGGGCTTTGCCCAGGGCATGCTGGACGGCACCATTCCGCCGGAGGAGCACGAAAAATACCTGCGGGTGGTGGCGGATGAAACCCACCGCCTCTCCAAGCTCATTGCCAGCCTGCTGAACCTGTCCCGCATGGAAAACGAGGAAACCAGCCTGGCCTATACCGACT
>CAMOHY010000013.1 GCA_946615495.1 uncultured Clostridia bacterium | reverse complement strand
TCAACCAATGCTGCGTTTGTGCGATTTTTACAGAATGTGAGACAGCCCCTTTTTCTGTCCGCCCGGTCAATCAATTGGGTACCGGTCCAGGAGGGCTTTTACCAGCGAATATTCCGCGGCGTAGGGATGGTCCTTGGCCCAGTTCTCAAAAATGGGCTTGATCTCCTTCAGCCATTCGTAGGCCTGCTGCACCGACGCCTCGTTGGCGTCGATTTTCAGCATTTTCATGCTTTCTTCCCACCAGGCGTCGCCGAACACCGCAGGGAAAAAATGCTCGCCGGGCGTTTCGTAGCTTTCATAATCCTGCCAGGCGGGCACCAGGCTGATAAAAACGCCGTTGTAGCCGTACATGCCCTTCCACAGCCATTCGTCTCCCTGGTAGGCGTTCACGATCCAAACGGGGATATGGCTGTCCCACTCCTGGGCGAAAGCGCCGATGAAGCCCGCCTCCCAGCGCAGAGCCTGCGGGTCTTGTACGCCGTACATTTCCTTTACGTCCTTCTGCGCCTGGCTTATCACGTCCTCCTTTTTCGCGTCGGCAGGCAGGGGCTCCTGGGGCGTGCCGCTATGGAGCAGGTCGGGGTTTTCCTCCCAGAATTCCGGGCCGTGGGCGCTCCAGAAAATCAATTCGCCGGACCGGGTGAGGGCCAGCAGGTGGAAGCCTTGGTGCTGCCCGTTTTCTCCGGGGAAGGACTGCACGTGAACCGTCCATTGTGGAAATTCCCGGTGATGGCGCATAAAGGTGTTGCCCGGCGCGTCCGGGTCCTTGGCTTCGGGGGACCAATTGTCATACCCGCCCGGCTGCCAGAGAAAAATTTCCATTTCAGCCTCCAGCAGCTTTTCCTTTTTCAGCCCGCACTTGCGGGAGAAAAAATCCGCGGCGTATTCCCGCAGCTGCGCTTCCGTCAAATCCTCCGCCGTGGGCGTGAGGCGCTCATCTGTATCCGCCAGCGCGCCCAAGGAAAAGCATAAAAGCAGGCAAAGCAAGGCTGCCAGCCGTCGAAATCGAATACTCATTTCCTTTTTCCTCCGTTGAAATTGATTAGTTGACAATTGTCTACTTGAGTATAAGGCGGCGCCCTTCTCCTGTCAAGGGGGGCAATTGTAACAATTGGAAAGCAAAAACTTTTTTCCCATGCAACTTTTTCCTTTCCCCAGCCGTATATCAGGTGAAGATCTTCAAAAGCGGGAGGCTTCCTGATGGACAAAACCACCTTTGAGCAGCTGTACCGGGAATTGCTGCCCGGCTTCTACCGGCTGGCGCAGGGCATGCTGCGCAATGCCGCCGACGCCCAGGACGCGGTGCAGCAGGCCGCGCTGAAGGCCTGGCAGGCCGCAAACGGCATTAAGTTAGGCGGTGAAAGGGCCTATATGACCCGCATCGTCATCAACGAATGCCGGAACATTCAGCGCCATCGCATGCGCGTGATCCCCGTGGAGGAATTTCGGGAGGAGCCCTATATCCCCAAGGACCGGGAATTGCGCAGGGCCATCGACGGCCTGCCGGAGAGGCTGCGGCTGCCGCTGCTGCTCAAGTACATGGAGGGCTATTCGGAAAAGGAGGCTGCCGCGGCCCTGGGCATCACCCTGCCGGCGCTCAAGGGCAGGCTGCTGCGGGCCAGGCGGCAATTGGCCAAAGAACTGAAGGAAGAGGTGGAGTGGATATGAAACGGATTTCGGCTGACGGGCTTAGGCAGCTTTACGCCCCCGTATCCCAGGAAACGGAGCAGGGGGTGGACCGGGTTCTTTCCGCCCTGCCGGAAAGAAAGGAGAAATATGGGATGAAAAAGAAAATGTTTACCGTGGCGCTGGCCGCCGCCCTGCTGGCGCTGACCACCGTGACCGCTCTGGCGGCCACCAATTGGGAAAGGATTTCTGCGTTTCTCGGCGGCGCCGTGGCCAATTTCGATGTGAACGAGGAGGCCATCGTGGCCCCCACCCTGACGGAAAACACCAGCCAATGGCTGCATATCGCGCTGGAGGAAGCCTATTGGAGCGAGGAAGGGCTGCACCTGACCATGCACGTGGCCCCGGCGGCGGATAAGCAGCTGATTGTTACCGCCTACGAAATCGACGGCGGCGGAGAGGAGGAGGATTTGCCCCTGGACGAAAAGCACCTGTTCATCGGCGATGCGCCCGTGACCGTGGGCGAATGGCGGCAGGGAAGGGAAATTCTGACGTTTGAAATCGACCCCGGCTGCGAATGCTGGAGCTGGTATTTGCGGGATGAAGCGGGAGAGGATATCATCCTTACCCTGCTGGACGTGGATGAAAAAGCCCTGGCCGCGGGAACAGAGCTTCCGATGAAAGTGGCCGTCACCAATCTCATGACCGGAGACAGGGAGGATGCGTCCCTCATGGTTTCCCTGCCTCCCATGACCCGGCAGCCCGGCAGGAAATAAGGGCTCTCTGCTTTTGCCGGCACGCTGGCCGCCCCCGGATTGCCGGGGGCGGTTTTTATGGCCTGTTTGCTTTTTTGCATAAAAATCCCGGCCTGCGCCCCCACATTTGTTTGCAGAATTTTAACTTATCGCGCTTGATTTGCGATGCGCTTCCTGTGTATAATGGCAGAAATGATGGGAGGGATTTTCGTGACGAGGAAACAGTCGTTTCTGATTGTTCAGTCCGTTTTATGCGCATTGGTGGCAGGGCTTCTGGCCGCCGCCGCGCTGAGCTTGTATTTTGAGGGAGCCGCGAAGCAGGCGGAGGGAGATTTGTTTTATTCTATGTATACCAGGGAAAAGGCGGCAGACAAGCTTTTGCCGGTTATTCCCCTGTTTTTGGTAAGCCTGGGGATGACCGTTGGCGGGCTGATTCTTGGCGTCAGGGATGAAAACCAGGATAAACCTATGCGGGATGAAAAGCTGCTGCGGAGCCTGGGCAATATCCGGGACCGGGCCGTTCGCCAGACGGCGGAACCGAAGGAGCTTTACCTGCGGGTGGCGGTTATGTCGCTGGCGGCGGTGCTGATCGCCGCGGGAATTATCAATGGCGGCCTGGAGGATGTATTCGCCAAAGGCGCGGCCATCTGTACGGAGTGTGTTGGACTTGGATAAGCGGGAAAGCGCCCGGAAAACCGGGCGGGAAAAGATTGGCAGGCCTGCCAGCCGCAGGCTGGTGCAGCTGTACGCCGCCCTGCTGTACAACGCGAATTTGAAAGGGTTTATGGACGGACATATCTATTCAGGCGGCCTGAAGGCTGTCTGCGTACCGGGGCTCAACTGCTATTCCTGCCCCGGCGCCGTCGCCAGCTGTCCGCTGGGCGCGCTGCAAAACGCCCTGAACGCCGCGGGACATACGGCGCCTTGGTACGTGATGGGCATCCTGGCCCTGTTCGGCGTGGTCCTTGGCAGAACCATCTGCGGCTGGATTTGCCCGCTGGGACTGATTCAGGAACTGCTGCACAAAATTCCTACGCCCAAAATTCGCAAAAGCAATGTCACCCGGAAGCTGTCTCATCTAAAATATGTCATCCTGGCCGTGTTTGTGATCGCCATCCCGCTAATTTACGGAGTGGGAAAAGGAATCATATTGCCAGGCTTTTGCAAGTATATCTGCCCCGCCGGCACCCTGGAGGGGGCGGTCGGCATCCTGCAGAACCCCGCAAACAGCTCTTCCTTTTTCCAGCTGAAGGCCGTGTTTACCAATAAATGGGTCATCATGGTGGTGATCGGCCTGGCCTGCGTTTTTTGCTACCGGTCCTTCTGCCGGTTCATCTGCCCCCTGGGAGCGATTTACGGCTTCTTTAACCGTTTTGCCCTGACGGGCGTAAAGGTGAACCCGGACCGCTGCAACGGCTGCGGCCAGTGCGTGGTGAAGTGCCCGATGGACGTAAGGCACGTGGGCGACCACGAAT
Organism: uncultured Clostridia bacterium; assembly: GCA_946615495.1. Lineage (GTDB taxonomy): Bacteria > Bacillota > Clostridia > Christensenellales > Aristaeellaceae > RUG563. Next base: position 13,622 of record CAMOHY010000013.1, on the reverse strand, counting down.
GTATCTCCTGCGGAAAGTGCATCGGCGCCTGCGCCCAGGGGGCCATTTCGCTCCAATGCGGGAAGCTTACCCTGATGGGACCGGAAGGCGGCCCAAACGCCGGCCCAGAGCCTGCGGTCCGGAAGCGGAAAAAGAATGGAAGAATCGCCTGGTGCATCGCCATCGCGGTGCTGGTTTTCGCTGTGGGCTGGTTCAACCTGATTGAACCGGCCCTGAGCAAAGCGCAGCCCTTCGCCGCGGCCGTGGTGACGGAGCATGAAACGGAAGGCGATTCCGCTTTGGGCTTCGTTCTCGGTACGGAACCCGGAAACCTTGCGCCGGACTTTGCCACAGAGCTGCTCAGCGGAGAAAAATTCCAATTGTCGGAGCATCGGGGCCAGGTGGTCGTCATCAATTTCTGGGCGGTCACCTGTGCGCCGTGTTTGGAAGAGCTTCCTTATTATGAACAGCTGAAAACGGCTTATCCGGATGTGGAAATCCTGGCTGTGCATCACAAGGCGGGGGCCAATAAAGCGCAGGATTTCCTGGCCGGCAAAGGCTGGGACCACCTGGACTTTGCGCTGGACAGCAAGGAAAAGGGCATCCTGCCCCTGCTGAACGCGTCGGATGCCATGCCCCAGACCATCATCATCAACAAACAGGGCGTGGTGACCTACAACGCCCAGACCCCGCTTACCTACGATAAGCTGGAGGAATTGTACAAATCCGCCTTGGCGGACAATACGGGAGCGCCGGCAGAGGAGAAAACAGAAACCGCGAAGGAGGCGGCCGCGGAACCCACAGGGGAGCCGGCGGCCGCGGCGGGGAAAAGGGGCATATTGGGCAAACGGGTTTATTCGGTAACGGTTGCGGACCAGCACGAAAGCCCGGTGGCAGGGGTCATATTGGCCTTCTGTACGGATACAGCCTGCCGGAACAGCGAGCCTTCCGATGAAAACGGAAAGGTGACGATGAAGCTGGACCCGGACAAGTACCATGTGCAGGTGGTCGATTTGCCGGACGGATTCGACGGGCCGGAAAATATGGATATGTACATAGGCCCGGAAGCCGGGGACGCCACCCTGACGGTTATTCGGAGGTAAAAGGATGAAAGCGCAGCCGCGGCGGAAGAAAACGAAGAAGCCGCTCGGCTGGCGTGGGATGCTCCATTCTACTATAATTTAAACGTATCTGTTCAGCCGTGAGCGGTATCTAAGTCACGGAGCAGTGAACAGCGTACAGAGCGCGGAGTAACAGATACCGAAATATCTCGTATGCGGATACCTCTTTCTGCTTTTTTCCCCGGCATCCACGCAGCAATAACGCCATTCGATACTCCGCGAAAAATCTTTTCAGCGTCGCACTTATTTTCCTCTGGCCTTTTCCCTGATTTTGTGCAATGCTTGTCATGGCAAAGCTCCTTCTCTGGTTAGTTGGTTTGGCCGCCTTCTATTTTGCCAGATTTCAAGGGCTTTGCCTTTCTTATTTATTCATAATTTTCCTGCTTCATCTCCTTGTGTCTCCTGCGTTCCTGCGAAGCTGCTTTATGGAAAGTTAGAGTATTTAAGCGTAATATAAATCGATGATTTGCGATAATAGAAGTGAAGGCCTTCAATACACGGAGGAGGAAAAATGGAAGAGCGGGAGATTCTGGCACTGTTTTGGGAGCGGGATGAAAAGGCAATCGAAGTATCCTTGGCGAAGTACGGCGGATTTTGCAGAAGAATTGCCGGAAAGATTTTGCACGATCATCGGGATGAGGATGAATGCGTAAACGATGCGCTGCTGGCTGCCTGGACGACCATTCCTCCCAACCGTCCGGAGCATTTGAAAAGCTACTTGGGAACTTTGACCCGAAAAAATGCTATTTCCCGTCTGCGGGGCCGGATGGCCCAAAAGCGTGGCGGGGGAGAACTGACACTTGTACTGGATGAATTGGCCCAGATTACGTCAGCCAGCTCCAGCACGGAGGAAATGGTGGATCGTCATTTCCTCACGGAAGCGATCAATCGCTTCGTGCAAAATTTGCCGGAAGGGGATCAAAACCTGTTCATGGCGCGGTACTGGTATATGACGCCGGTGAAGGAACTGGCCCGGCAGTTTGACCGTTCGCCCAATTGGGCTGCGGCACGGCTGTTTCGTATCCGGAAAAACCTGAAAAAAGAACTGCAAAAGGAGAATTTGCTATGACCAATGAAGAATTGCTGGAGGCGATCGGAGAAATCGATCCCGATTTTTTGGCGCGGGGAAAAAACGGTACGGCGAGGCGCATGTTTTCCTGGACGCGCTTTGCCGCCGTTTTCGCCGCTGTCATGGTGATGCTCACAGGCACATTCACCGCCTTGGCGTGTACATCGACGGTTTTTAACGATATTCTATACCAAATTTGGCCTTGGGCCGCCCAGACCATCAGGCCTGTTCATTTGTCCTGCGAGGACCAAGGAATCCGGCTGGAGGTTCAATCCGTCGCTGTGGATGAAGATCGTGTAATGATAGCTTTCACCATGCGGGATCTGATTGGCAATCGGATTGACGAAACCACGGAGGTGGTCCCGCCGCTCCTCGGCTCCAGCGCTTCCTGTTCGATGATTTCTTTCGATCAAGAAACGAAAACGGCGGCGTTTCTCGCGGAAGAAGTTGTGCACGGATTTGTGGAAAAGCTTACCCTTCATTTCACCAATTTCCGTTCCGGAAATAAATCCTTGCAAGTGGACATTACGGACATGGTCGATTGGAAAAAAGCGGCGGAACCAGTTCAGGGTATGAAGCAGGAGAATGTGATTGCCGACTCCAAAGGCATTGGCGGAACCTATGGCGTATGGCAGGAATGGATGGCACAATATTATATGCCCGATGTACTCTCCGCGGTTCCGGTGCTTCCGCACCACCGTGAGCATTTGGACATCCAGATCGTTCAAGGAAAAGCCATTGAGGATTATGGCTTGATAGATGGTTTTTTCCATATTCGTTTCCGCTCTGATGACGCTGATCCGTATGATCTGGATGATTCCGTATCGGCCATTATGACTGATGGAAAAGGTAACAGGATCACGGACGGCCATACGGTGTCAACAGGCAAGGAGGGGGAAGAAACTACCGTGCATTCCCTTAAATGGCATAACAATCATCAGCTTTTTGAGGAATACATGTTTGATGTACGTTCTTTGGATTTATATGACCTGCATCTGGAGGTTTTGATATTTTCCTCCGGCCTGAAGATGGAGGGGAACTGGATTGTGACTGTTCCTATGGATCTGCAAGAAATATAACCTGCTCAAACTTTCCGCATGAAAAAAGGGCCTGCGGTTTTAAATAGTCGATATACTGGACCGTGTGCCTTTATATCAGCTATATAAACTGGACGCTGTTCACTTTCCGCAGCTTAAAGCTTTTTTCCTGACGCCAGAATCGCCGCATTGAATCTTACGATGAGCTTCACGGCCGAAAATTTTAAAAATGTTTTACAAACTGTCCATACCATTGCAGGGCAAAGTATGATAAAATATATAAGAAAGCGATGCTTTCTATTCGAGGGAGACATCCGCGCGCCCAATAGTTCTCCCTTTCAATCATACAAATGGAAGAGAAGAATACGATGCCAAGATACTGCTGCGCGATTCTGATTGCGGTGCTTTTTTTGGCCGGGCTGCCCATTCCCTGGGCTCAGGCCGCCGAGGGCACCTTCACTGACACCCGGTTCCAGGGCGTGTACACCACCGAGAACTTGGACGCCATCATCGAGGAATACGAGCTCTATGACGAATGGTACTGGAGCACCCCCTCCCGCACCTACCAGAATTTTCATGGCCATGAGGGCAAAAAGGCCTGGACCCAATCCAGCAAGGACCGGTTTGATCCCTTCTATTACTCTTGGGGCTGGTTCGGCTGCCGCTGGAACTGGGACGAGGTGGACCCCGGCGAACCCAACCGGGACGGCTGGGGCGAATGCTTCGGCTTCTGCCAGTTTTTGGGCTATCTATTGTCCGGAGAAAGGAATCCCCACCGCTACTGGGCGCCCTTTAAGTCCGTCAAGGAGGCGGGAGGGCTCAAGCCGGGGGACATTGTGCGCGTGGAGTATACCGATGAAAAGGGCCTGCACCAGCACAGCGCCATGGTGTACAGCGTGGACGAGGAAAAGGGGCGGGTGCTCTATCTGCAAGTGTCCGGCTCCAATTATAACCGGCTGTATATCCGCCGGGGTTTTACCGGCGCTGGCTTGGCCAGCTCCACTGATATTACGGATATCATCACCTGCCCCGGCGTGCGCATCCTGCGGGCGGAGGAAAACTTAAACGGCGTGTATCCCCGCGAATGGTTCCGGGAAGAACGGTAAGAAAAAAGGCTGTGAAAGAAGACGTTAAAAAAACGCCCGGACTTCACGGCCTTTTTCGCTCGTGGGGAATATTGGCTTAAATTTGATGTATTTTTAATATAAAGTGGTAAATACATCCCTTTTTTCTCTAATTATTAAGATAAATTTACGCAATAAGTGGATGCAAACAACAATCACCGTTTTTCCTTTTCCTTTGGGCGGAGGCGGGAAACGCCCGCCCATATCACCACCGGGAACACGACGGCGGTGAGCAGGCCCATTTTCAAATCGCCCTTGCAGGCGTTGGCCACAAAGCCCACCAGGGTGGGGCCGCCGGAACAGCCCACATCCCCCGCCAGGGCCATAAAGGCGTACATGGCCGTGCCAGCGGAGGGCAGGGCCGCGGCGGCAATGCTGAAGGTGCCGGGCCAGAAAATGCCCACGGAAAAGCCGCACACCGCGCAGCCGATAAGGCCCAGCAGGGGCGAGCGGGTGAGGGAAGAAAGCAGATAAGCCGCGACGCACAAAACGGCGCAGCCCAGCATGGCTTTTTTCAAAGGAATTTTTTCGCTGTACTTGCCGTAGAGGGCGCGGGCGGCGCCCATGAGCACGGCGAAGGCGCAGGGCCCGGCCAGATCGCCCACCGTTTTGGACACCTTCAGCGCGGATTCCGCAAAGGCCGACGCCCACTGGCTCATGGCCAATTCGGAGGCTCCGGCGCACACCATCACCACCATCAACAGCCAAAACATCTTTTTGCGCAGCAGTTCCCCAATGGACAGGGGTTCCCGGTCCGCCGTGATGGAATAAATGGGCACCTTGGCAAAATAAAAGCAATTGGCCAGCGGCACCGCGGCCCACGCAATGGCCATGAACCGCCAGTTTTCAATGCCCGCCGTCCGGAAATACAGGGTGGACAGCAAAATCACCGCCACGTGGCCCCAGCAGTAAAAGGAGTGCAGCAGGCTCATGGCCGCCTCCTTTTTTTCCGTGGGGCAGGCCTCCACAATGGGGCTGATGAGCACCTCAATGAGCCCGCCGCCGACGGCGTACAGCACCACGGAAAGCAAAATGCCCGCGTACGCGTTTGGCAGCGCGAAAGGAAGGGTGGACAGGCAAACGAGCCCCGCGGCGGCAAAAATATGGGCCGCCACCACCGAAACCCGGTAGCCGATTCTGTCTACCAAACGGGCGGAAATCAGGTCCACCGCCAGCTGCACCCCGAAATTGACCGTGGTAATCAGGGCGATTTTATCCAGAGTCAGGCCAAACTGCCGGGAAAAGGTGAGAAACAGCAGGGGCGCGAAATTGTTCACAATGGCCTGGGTGATGTAGCCCACATAGCTGGCGTAAATGGTGTGGTTGTAATTGGTTCGGATATTGGCCGCCATAGAAGCGTTCCTTTCTTAAAGCAGTGGGTGGTTTGCGGCGGATGCCGCTTCCGCATGATAAAATAATTGAACAAAAAAAGCAAGCCCCGCGCGGGATTTTCCTGTTTCCTTTCCGCTCTCCTTCCTGTATAATGGCTTTTGAAGGAGAATAAAACCATGGAAATACACCTGACGGACGATTTCGACCTGGACAAAACGGCCCGCAGCGGCCAATGCTTCCGCTGGCAAAGGGAAAGCGGCGGCCAATACCGCATCATCCACAAAGGGGCCGTGCTGCGCATCGGGCGGACGGGCGAGGACGCCTTCCGCCTAAATTGCACGGAAGAAGAATACCATACCCTCTGGCGGCCTTACTTTGACCTGGACGAAAACTACCGCCTGATCCGCCAGCGCATCGACCCCGGCGCGGACCCCTTCCTTTACGCGGCGGCGGCGTATGCCCAGGGCGTGCGCATTCTGCGGCAGGACCCCTGGGAAACGCTGGTCAGCTTCATTATATCGCAGAACAAGAACATTCCCGCCATCATGCGCTCCATTGACCTGCTTTGCCGCGCGGCGGGGGAAAGGCTGGAGGAGGATTGCTTTTCCTTCCCGACGCCTCAGGCCGTTTTGCGGCTCAGCCAGGCGCAATTGATGGACTGCAAGCTGGGCTACCGCTGGAAATACGTGCAGGCGGCGGCCCAAGCCGTGGCGGAGGGGAGCATCGGCCTGGAGGCCCTTATTCCGGCCCCGGAGGAGGAGGCCCTGGCCCGGCTGATGGAGCTTTTGGGCGTGGGCGTAAAGGTTGCCAGCTGCGTATCCCTTTTCGGGCTGCACCATATAAACGCCTTTCCCGTCGACGTATGGATGAAGCGCGTGCTGGAAAACGAGTATCCAGGCGGCTACCCCTTCCAGGCCTACAGCCCTTACAACGGCATTTATCAGCAATATATGTTTCTATACTACCGGGAAATGGGAAAAGCGGCATGACCGCGCCGGTCCATTTCCCGCTTTTTTAAATAAAAATTTTGAAAAAATCGGAAATCCTTTTTTGTCCTGCGTCTATATAGGTGAAAGGAGGTGAGCGGTCCGTGGAGGCTGTCAAGGGCCCTGACACCCAGCGGGAGGAAGCGTTCTGCGATTTGGTGGGCCGCCACCAGGCGGCGCTGCTGCGCACATGCTGCTGTATACTGAATGATCCCCAGCTCGCCCAGGACGCGGTGCAGGAAACTTTTTTGAAAGCATACAAGGCTTTCGGCGGCTTTCGGAAGGAAAGCAGCGAAAAAACCTGGCTCATGCGCATCGCCGTGAACACCTGCCGGGATATGAAGCGCCGGGCGTGGTTCCGCCTGGTGGACCGGCGAATGCCCCTGGATAGGCTGCCGGAGCCCTCCGTTCCTTTTACCCCGCGGGACGATACCGTCCTGCAATGTATTTCCCGCCTGCCGCAAAAGGAACGGGAGGCGATTCTGCTCTATTTCTATCAGGACCTGACACTGGAGGAGGCTGGCCAGGCGCTGGGCGTTCCCCGCTCCACTGTAAATTCCCGGCTGGAGAGGGCCAAGGCGCGGCTGAAAAAGATGCTGGAGGGAGAGGAACAGGATGAATGACGAAGAAATGCGCAGGCAAATCCATCACGCGCTGGACCATCGCCTGTCCGGCATGGAGGACAGTCCCTGGCTGGCCCGGCGTATAACCGGCGCGGAAAGGAAACAAACAGGAATGAATAAAAAAATCATGGTGGCTTTGGTTCTTTGCCTCACGCTTTTGCTGGCTTTTGCCGGCGTGGCCGCGGCGCTGAATTTGAATGTGTTTGAGCTGTTTTCCAGCCGCCAGCCCCGGCTGCAGGATATCGCCGCCGCCTCGGCGGTGGAGGGGGCGCCGTCCGTGACCGTGGAAAACGAAAGGGCGGGCCGGTCCGTCGTCACCGTGACCAACGCCTACTACGACGGGGAAAGCCTGCTGATCGGCTACACCGTGGAAAACGAACAGTACCTGGAGCGCTTTACTCCCACGGAGGAAGAGCTTGCCCAAATGGAGGCCGCGGCCCCGGAATGCGCACCCATGGCATTTGAAAAGGGACAGGAGGAATTTGCCCAGGCGCTGCAACAGGCCGTGGCGAATGGAACGCCCTTCGGCGTCAAAAAAATTCAAACCTATATTGCCGACCATACCATGACCGACGGCGGCGTGGACCTGGGCCCCAGCACCGGCCTTGGCGACTGGACCCAGGACGGCACCTTCCTGAACCTGCTGGACTATGACGAATTGCCAAACGAAGTGAGGAACCAGCCCAGCCTGACGGTGCTTTTGCCCCTTCGCCAAACCGTCGCCCTCGCCTATTGGGACGGCCAGGGGCAATACTATTTCGGACACACCGAGCAAACCCGTGCCCCCGTTGCCTTAACCGTCCGGCGCACGGCGGCGGAAGCGCTGCGCTACGAAGGAAAAGCGACGGTGGACGGCGTGGAGGCCAAGGTGGAAATCGAAATATCCGTCGTGAAGGCCCGCGCCGCCTTTACGGCCCTTGAGGAGGATTTTCATCCGCTGGACGCCGAAGGCCCCTGGTATGAATTGCGGCTGAAGGACGATAAGGGCTGGGAGATGGCGGATAACGGCTGGACCTGGGAGGATGACCGCCATATGAGCTTTGCCTTTACCGGCAACGGCGCGCTGCCCAGCGCCCTGTCCGCCCAGCTCCTGATGGTGGACGGGGAGGAGATTGTGGACCAAACGGAGATCGCGCTGGCGCCTGTACCGTGAGCTGCGGAACAATTCCCTTACTGGGGCCTTCGGGCCCCTTTTTTATTTTCGGTTTGTTTACATCTTTCGGCTGTATAGCTTCATTGACGAAACCGGCGCGATATGGTAAACTATCACCGATTTTTTTCAGGAAAGAAGGATTTCTTGCTTATGAAAAGCTTGCTGAACCAATTGCTGCGCGGCATCGTCATTGGCGTGGCCAACATCATTCCCGGCGTGTCCGGCGGCACCATGATGGTGAGCATGGGCATTTACGATACGCTCATCCACTGCATCACCCACCTGTTCAAGGAGTTCAAAAAGAGCGTAAAAACCCTGCTGCCCTACGCCGTGGGCATGCTGGTTGGCATCGTGGCCCTGGCCAGCGTTATCAATTGGGGCTTGGAAAACCATCCGCTGCCCACCAACACCCTGTTCATCGGCCTCATCCTGGGCGGCCTGGGGCCGCTGCTGAAAAAAGTGGAGCGGAAAAAGATCAACGCGTCCGCCGTCGTCGCCTTCGTCGTTTTATTCGCCCTCATCATTTGGCTGGGCATTCAGCGCAAGGACAGCATCCAGAACGCGGAAACCATTGAAATGAACGTGCTGCAAATGCTGCTGATGGTGGTAATCGGCATGATCGCCTCCGCCACCATGATTATTCCCGGCGTGTCCGGCAGCCTGGTGCTGATGCTGCTGGGCTATTACAAGCCGGTGGTGAACGCGCTGTCCACGCTGAAGGACGGCTTGTTTTCCATGAATTTTTCCGTCATGGGCCAGCCTGTTATGATGCTGCTTCCCTTCTTGATCGGCGTGGTGCTGGGCATCTTCGGCGTCGCCAAGCTGATCGAATGGCTCACCGCCCGCTATCCCACCGCCACCTACTGCGGCGTGCTGGGCCTGGTGGTGGCCTCGCCCATTTCCCTGCTCATTCAAACCGACCTTTCTTCCGTTTCTTTTGTGACCGTGCTTATCAGCCTGGCCACGCTGGCTGCGGGCTTCGTTTTCGCCTTCCTGCTGGCCAAGGGCAGCAAGGAAGGGCAGGAAGCGTAAGCAAGCGGAGAATACGCTTTTTAAAACTGCACTCTCCCTTCACCCTCCGCTTGAACTGAATTTTCCCTACTTCTCCCCGAAAGGAGGCTTCAAAATGCCCAATATTCAGGATTACTTAGCCTGGCGAAAGGACGTACCCTTTTCCGTTTCTCCCTTTAACGAGGTGGACAGCCTGGTTTTGACCGAATTGATCTACGCCGACCTGGCGGGCTGCGTGCCCCCGGATGGGGAACGGGTGCCCCTGGCGGAGGTGAGAAAGCGCTTCTGGCAGCGCCATACCAAGGAAGATATTCTGGCGGAGGACACGTTTACCAAAATGGCGCCCTTTTTGATGGACGGCATGGTGGACGGCGCCCGCTTCGCCGGCACGGAGCTTGCCTGGTTTTACGATGTGGTGGACACCGCCGCCGACGTGCAGCTGGCCGCCGTTACCTTCTTCCTGGCCGACGGCACGGCCTTTGTGGCCTTCCGGGGCACGGACAGCTCCATCGTGGGCTGGAAAGAAGATTTTATCATGAGCTACCTGCCCGAAACGGAAGGCCAGCGCCGGGCCGCCGCTTATGTGGACGGGCATTTTGACGCCTTGAATATTCCTTTGCGCTTAGGCGGCCATTCCAAGGGCGGCAACATGGCGGTGTATGCCGCGGTGTGCGCCAAACCCTCGGTCCGCAGCCGTGTGATGGCCGTATACAATAACGACGGCCCCGGCTTCCTGGAGGCCTTTACCCAAACCGAAGCCTACCGGGACATGCTGCCCCGCATCGTGTGCACCGTGCCGGAGGACGCCATCATCGGCACCCTGCTTTCCAGCGGCGCTTACCGCCACGTGGTGAAAAGCACAGCCTTCAGCATTTTCCAGCATGACGGCTTTTCCTGGCAGGTGCTGGGGCCCCGGTTTGTGGAGGCGGAAGGCCGGTCCGAAAGCAGCCTGCTCATTGAAACCACGCTGCGCCAATGGCTGGGCGGCTTGGACGAGGAGGCCCGCCGCACCTTCGTCAACACCCTGTTCGGCCTCTTTGAGGCCACGGGGGCCAACACCTTTACCCAGATCAAGCAGGAAAAAATGCAGTCCCTTTCCAGCATGAAAAAAATGCTGGACACCATGCCCAAGGAACAGCGGGAAAAGGTGTGGAACACCCTGATGCAGCTCATCAAAACCGGCGGGGACAACATGATGCAGGACGCCAAGCGCGCCATCCTGTCCCGGCTGGAGGCCTTTGCGGCCCGCGATAAAAAGCAGGAGAATCCGGACGTATGATTCGTTTGATCGCCACCGATCTGGACGGCACCCTACTGGACGGCAGCGGAGGGCTGCCCGAAGGCATTTTTGATATGATTCGCGCCTTGAATGGCCGCGGCATACGCTTTGCCGCCGCCAGCGGCCGGCAGTATGGAAACATCCGCCGCCTGTTTTTCCCCGTGCGGGAGGAAATGGATTTTATCTGCGAAAACGGCGCGTTCATTTCCGCCATGGGCAAAACCTACGCCGAACTTTTTCCCCGCGCCATGGCCGAAGAAATCGTTCAGGACATCCTGGCCGCGGGCATGCAGCTGCTCATCAGCGCGCCGGAAACCAGCTATCTGCTTTCCTCCGCCAGCCGGGACTATACCGACGATCTGTTTTACTGCCTGCGCAACACCTGCACCATCATCGATGATCCCTGCCCGGCGCTGGAGGGCTGCATCAAAATTTCCGGCTTCCACCCGGAGGGCGTAAAGGACCTGGCCCGGCCTATCCAGGAAAAATGGCGGGACAAGGTGCACTGCGATGTGGCGGGCCGCTGCTGGCTGGATTTTACCCAAGCCAACAAGGGCTCCGGCATCCGCACCCTGGCCGGCGCCCTGGGCGTTTCCTTGAAGGATACCGCCGCCTTTGGCGACCAATTCAACGATGAAAGCATGCTTTCCGCCGTGGGCCACCCTTATATTATGGCCCACGCGCCCGCGCCTCTTTTGCAAAAGGGCTTCACGCCCTGCGCGCAGGTGATGGACGTGCTGCGGGATATTTTGAGGAACGCAGAAAGATAGTTTGAGCGCATCGGCTTTGCCGATGCGCCGCCATCGAAAGCCTGCAAGCAGTCTTTCGATGGAAATATCCATTTGCTGTAAAAATGGCGCTTCCGGGCAAAATGCCGGAAGCGCTCATTTTTACGGTGAAAGGAATGTTCTCATCAAAAAGCCTGCCTTCAGGCGTTCGGTGGCAGCGATATGAGCGGCAGCAGCTTTTTCAGCCCGTCCCTGGCTTCTTCCGGGGAAAAATCGTTCCGCTGGAGCACGCTTTTCGTGGCTTTTACGCACCTGCGGGCAGTAAGCATACGGTTGAACGTTTGCGTAAAGGTATAGGCCAGCGCGCCGCTGACGGCGTACTGCGGGACCGACGAAAGGAAGAATACGGCCAGCCCCAGGAGCGCGATTTGCAAAGCCAGCCCCGCCAGCAGCCTTTTTTGCCTTTGCTTTTGTTCTTCCATGAATTCGCCGCAGGCCTGCTTATACAGCGCCACGCACTCCGATTCCGCCAGCGCGTCGATTTCCGGCTGCGTCCATTTCGACAGCTCTTTCATGCGGCATTACCAGGGAAACTGTAATTTTACGGCCTTGCTCAGGTCCACAACGCTGTAAAACAGCATTTCGCCATTGGTATCCAACATGCCGATGTCGCCCAGCCGTGCCGCGCCGGAGTGGAAGGGACTGATATAGTCTTCGCCGTAATCGATGGCGCAGAAAAGGTAATTGCCGTCGTCGTCGTACACGTAGGTCATGCCGTCCCGCTCCAGCACGATGCGTTCATCGGATATGTAGCGCTGTTTGAGATAATCCGCCCGGATGGGCTGCACCACCACCCGGTCGTTTTCGTCCACCACGGCGACGTAATCTTTCCCATCCGCGCCCATAACGGGCAGGAGCAGCTTGCCATTGGCAAACTGGAGGCTCTGGAAGCCTGTATATATCCCACTGGCGGTATACACATTGTCCTCCAGGGTGGAAAGGCGCACTAGGCTTTTCCCCGGAGAAAGGTAGTACATCGCGTCGATTTTGACTCTGTACGTCTTATAAGGATTATATTCCACCACCACCGCTTTTCCTTCCTTAAAGGGGCCGATACTAAAAGAATGGCCTTTATCCACCAGCATGTCATAGGTGGTATACTTGGCTTCATTCAAATTGAGAATGGCCGCCTTCCCATCGATGATGCTGACGGTGTATCCATTTTCCACAGAGGAAGGATGGAAGGAAGCGTTTTTATAGTTCAGCGTTCTTTTGGAGATTACATTGTAATATTCCGCGGAAGAGCCGTCATAGAAAAGGAACCAGCCCTCCCCGCAGTACGCGGCCCGCACTTTGGCATCCAGCGTTTTTTCATAAACGGTTTTTCCCGTTTCATCCAGGATGGAATAGGTATGGCCCGTGGCATAGAAGCCGGAGGTGTTTTTGTATGTGAGGAAATAGCCGTGCCCTTCATAGCTGCCCAGGTCCAAATATTGGTCAAAATCGCCGGCAGCCGTGGAAGCGATTATTTTGCCGCGCTTGCCGTCGATGAGCGCCTGGTATCTTTCCCCTGAATCGTCTGAAATATAAGTGTAGCCGTCCGCCACTTTGCCCAGAAAGCGCACTGGCTCAAAATACACGCTGACGCTGCCATGGAGGTCCACCAGGCCCTGGTAGGTTTTCCCATCGTCCCCCTCAAACTTGATCCAGGTATATCCCTCGCCTTCGCCGAAATCATTCATTCCGGTGCAAAAGCCTTGGGCCGGCTCGGCAAAGGCCCCAAGCGGCAGCAGAGAAAGCAGGAGAATAAGCGCCCATACAGCCGTCTTTTTCATATGGATTCCCTCCGGTTCTTTTGTCTTCTAAATATAATTATATGATAAATCCTCTTTCCTGTCAAGAAAAAAACGCTCAAGCCGCCAGGGGCTTGAGCGGCAGAGCATCGACAAAGTCGATGCTCTGCCATCGAAAGTCTGCAAGCAGTCTTTCGATGGAAACATCAATTTGCTGTAAAAATGGCGCTTCCGGGCAAAATGCCGGAAGCGCTCATTTTACGGCCGCAAATTGATAAAGGAAGCGGCTTTCAGCCGCTCCTCGGACCGGCAAAGCCGGTCCTGCGGATTGATGATGGGGCTGTCTCGCAAACAAAAAAGCGCACAAAAAACATGACGGGAAGCTGT